>JAFAOW010000112.1 GCA_019247455.1 Acidobacteriota bacterium
TACCGGCTCACGTTACCGCCGCGTGCCCGCAGCATGAGCCGTCTAAATGTACCAAACGGGAAGCGGTTTGCGAATCGCCTGTAAGTGTCGTTCTCCTTTAGCGCGTAAAGAAAACTGCCGTAATTATTGCGCAATCTCGCTTCGATCTCGGGATTTGTGTGGATCGGAATATCGCCCACCTCGACGACAAAGAGAGCATTCGGGAGCGAATACGCATTGAACTCCGTACCCTGTGATCGTAGCCATTCCAGACATGCGGCAATTCCGTTGTACGTGATCTGCGCATCATGAAAGACGATCAGGCCGCCCCTACCGATGACTCTAAGACAAAATTGGAAATCAGCCTTGACCGCCGAATCTGTGTGTTCACCGTCGATGAAGCAGAGATCGACCGGACCCCTGATGAGCGAGGTGTCTACCGTGGCGGCATCGCCATCGATGGTTATAACTTTCGAGATGTCTCCGACACTCGCAAGGTTAGCCAGCATCCGAGCTGTCGAATTGTTCTCGTATTTCCAAACGAAGCCGCGTTCGTCAGGCTGTGATGGAGGTCGCTTATCGATCGAGTAAATGACCTTACACTTGGGATCTAGCAAATGCGGCTGAACGCTGCCGCCCAGGTACGAGCCGATCTCGAGGTACACATAGACGGGACGAAGCTCTCTCACTGCCGCCTGACATGCGAGCAGCGACCGCTTGTCCTCCTCGGTCGACTGGCTTTCGATAGCGGCAAAGAGCTGCAGATCGAGGTTCTCGATGGCTTTATCGATATCGGTCATCGCCGGGTGTGACTATCTTGCCCTTTTTCTCGGTCTAATATAAATTTTAGGTTACCAACAAATTATGAGTCTTGAGTGGCGAGTTCAGATTTTATGGCCGCAACGCAGGCCCGTCCCTCTGCCTTGCCATCACTCTTTGCTCACCACTCTAAGAAAAGGAGAAGCTTGCCGAACATGAAAGCATTCGCAACTGAGAATATCAGAAATCTGGCTGTCATTGGTCACGGCGACGCGGGTAAAACCCAGCTCGTCAGTTCCCTGCTCCACGTCGCCGGAACACCAGGTCGCTGGGGAAAGGTGGATGAAGGTACCACCATCACCGATTACGAAGAAGATTCCATCGAACGAAAGATATCCCTCAACAACAACTTCGCCCACGCAGAATATCAGGACACGAAAATAAATCTTATCGACACGCCCGGCTATGCAGCGTTCGTCTCACACGCTCGTCCCGCGCTTCGGGTAGCTGACTGCGCACTGGTCGTTGTCGACGGCGTTCACGGCATCGAGGTCCAGACGGAAAAGACCTGGCAATATGCCAACGAGTTTCTCCTGCCTCGCTTTATGGTCGTCAACAAGATCGACAAGGAACACGCGGATTTTGGGCACGCGCTCGAAACCGCGACATCGAGCTTCGCCCGCTCTATCGTTCCGTTCACGCTCCCGATCGGTAAGGAAGGTAATTTCAAAGGCGTCGTTGATGTTGTTCATCAAAAAGCATACGAGTTCGACGACATGGGCAAGGCGAAAGAGATCCCAATGCCTGACGACGGGAAGGATATTTTTGACAGAACGCGTGAGCGGCTTGTGGAGATCGTTGCCGAGTCAGACGACGCTTTGATGGAGGAATACTTTGAGAACGGCACTCTCCCCGAGGAAAAGATCTATCCAAATCTCGCAAAGGCAATTGCGAGCAGCAAGCTCTGTCCGGTGTATGCCGTTTCATCGACCACGCTTGTGGGCCTGCAGGTCCTGCTCGACCACATCGTAGAGTTCGCACCGAATCCCGGCACACACGAGGCAGAATACGGTTTTGCCGACAACGAAATGACGGGTGATCGCATTTCGCGCAAGTACAGCGCCGATGAGCCTTTTTCCGCTTATGTTTTCAGGACTATCGCGGACCCCTTTGCCGGACGCATCAACGTAATGAAGGTCGTGTCAGGCAAGGTCGCGAACGACGCCCCAGTTTACAACTCGTCGCGAGAGTCGATGGAGCGCCTCGGGGCTCTCCACGTCATCTCGGGTAAGACCCTTGATAAGGTGGACTCCGCTTCAACAGGGGACATCATCGCCGTCGTCAAACTCAAGGACACGCAGACCGGCGACACGTTATGCGATAAGGCAAAACCAATCGTGTATCCGAAGGTCGAGTATCCCGAAGCGGCCATCGCTTTCGCGATCGAACCGAAATCCCGCGCGG
>JAFAOW010000154.1 GCA_019247455.1 Acidobacteriota bacterium
AACAGCACTGCACCGCAAACCGTCACCATGAGCGGGAGAATATTCACATTCCAGCCGGCGCGATACGCGAGCATAAACCCAATTTCGATCGCCGCCGCTCCGAGGCCGATCCCGAGCGCCGACCAGATCGCAGTTTTCACCATCGGCAAGGTCGCCGCCTCCTGCTTAGGTATCAGGAAATATCCGCCGATGCATGCGAGGATCCCGATCGCATACGCCATGATCACCACTACGAAAGGATTGGCGTTCTCATCCGTCGTTTTTTGCGAGACCTGATAGATCATCATGCCCAGCACGACCAAGATTGGCGGGAAAAAATAAGCCATTATTTGACCGCGGCTATCGCCTGGATCTCGATCTTTGTATCAAAATGCAGGTCCTTTACCGGAACGATCGCCCTTGCCGGTCGATGGTCGCCCATGATCCGCGAATAGACCGCGTTCACCTGCCCCCACAACTCGATGTCCGATACATAGATCGTGAACTGAATTACGCGATCAAGGCTCGAGCCTGCGGCCTCTAGAACATGCTCCACGTTCCTCAACGCCAACTCCGTCTGCTCCTCGATCGCCCCCGCAAACGGCTCCCGCGTATCAAGCGTCATCGGCAACTGGCCCGAAACATAAATAACGCCATGATGCTCAATGCCGGGAGAATAGTGACCTTTTGGCGTTGGCTGGTCTGATGGTTGGATGACTTTCATTGTTTCCTCTCAGGGCTATCTGCCATCATACTGGCAGCCAACTCTGTGACCTTCGCAAGAGCCTCCTCTTCCGTGGTTCCGTAAACCATCACACCGTTGAGTTCCTCGACCTCCGCGATCCACCGGCCATCATCCTCCTGTTCCAATTCAATCGAAAGATTCATTTCAGCCGCTGTTGCCTCTTCCAATCGCTGTAGTAGACGCGGTGCTTCGGATCGCCGAGACTCGGTGCCTTGTCGTTCGTCTCCCACTCATAATGGAAGGGAACGTAGACGAGAAGGTATTCCGATAGATGTTCAAGATTCACTGCGAAAATCGTAGACCTCCCTGACGGGACATAGATTGGAGTGAACACCCCCAGACTCGGGACTTTCGGAGCGACCTTTGTTATCTGTAAACACCGTTCGCCGTTCGGACCTTCCTTGTGAAAGTCACAACCGGTCTCCGCTTCAACTCCATATTGGACATCTATCTCAGCGCCATCCGTAACTGCTGTCACGATTCTCTTGTCAGCAAGCTTGAGTGGCCCCACAGTAGGCGAACCAAACATATTCTTCCCGTCGACAACGATCGCCCAACGTGTGTTATTAACGAGGCGTAACCAAACCGCCTTGAACCGTTGAAGTTCATTATCGTTCCGAGTCGACTCGCATGGCTTACCGGAAAGAACCGTAAATGTCGGAGCATAGCTGCAGTCGCCTGTTTTGACGAATTCCAGGTAGATGGAAGGCTTTTGCGGGTCGAGCCTGACAGTGTTAGTTGTGTCAAGCCGACGTTGACCAAACGCATCGCCTCCGAATAACACCGCTAGGAATAGGAGTGAGACTGGATACGAAACGGACCTCACTATCCAACGCTCCCTTCCAACTTCAGACCCAACAACTTTTGAGCTTCTACCGCGTACTCCATCGGCAGCTCGCGAAAGACCTCTTTGCAAAATCCGTTGATGATAAGGCTAACTGCGTCCTCTTGCGAGATGCCGCGTTGCTGCAGGTAAAAGAGCTGCTCCTCGGAGATCTTCGACGTGGTAGCCTCGTGCTCGACCTTCGCGGTGTTATTCATGACCTCGATGTACGGGAAAGTGTTCGCCTCAGAATGCCCGCCGATCAGCATCGAATCGCACTGCGTGTAGTTCCTCGCTCCTTCGGCCTTCGGCATAACCTTTACGAGCCCTCGATACGAATTGTTCGACTTGCCCGCCGAGATTCCCTTCGAAACGATCGTTGACTTGGTGTTTTTGCCGAGGTGGATCATCTTCGTTCCGGTGTCTGCGATCTGCGCGTTGTTTGTTAGCGCGACTGAGTAAAATTCGCCAATAGAATTGTCACCCTGCAAGATCACGCTCGGATATTTCCACGTGATCGCCGAACCGGTCTCGACCTGCGTCCACGAGATCTTTGCATTGCGACCGCGGCAAGCTCCGCGTTTTGTCACAAAGTTATAAATACCGCCCTTCCCGTTCTCGTCGCCGGC
>JAFAOW010000157.1 GCA_019247455.1 Acidobacteriota bacterium
GGCGCAGATGTACACAGACAATCCTATGGTTGGCGGTGCCGCGATGTACAAGACGAAGAACATCGTCGATAACGCTGTTAACTCGAAGGATCACACAACGCTTGTCGCCGCGGTTCAGGCAGCAGGTTTGGTGGACACTCTGAAGGGCGCCGGCCCGTTCACGGTCTTCGCGCCGGTCAACTCGGCATTCGACAAGCTTCCTGCCGGGACTGTCGCGACGCTTTTGAAACCTGAGAACAAGGCGACCCTTGTCAAGGTCCTGACCTACCATGTCATCGCTGGCAACTATGACAGCAAGGCGATCGCAAAGGCGATCAAAAAGGGAAAGGGCAAGGCCGAGTTCACCACCGTCGCGGGCGGCAAGCTCTGGGCAAAGATGGACGGCAAGAAGCTTATCCTCTGGGATGAGAAGGGCGGCCAGTCTATGGTCACGATCGCTGACGTTCGCCAGTCAAATGGCGTCATTCACGTCGTCGATACTGTCCTTTTGCCGAATTAACGCATCACAGAATGTTCGTCCGATGATCCCGGGGCCATAAGATCAAGGGGCTAACGCAAGGGGAACGCCGCGGGACCATCGGACGAACATTTCGGCTTCAGTTTTCAGCTATCAGCTTTCGTTATTCGGGATTAGTATCGAGATAAGAGGTTTGAATTATGAGGTTCAATATTATTGCGGGTTTATCATTGGTGATCGCGGTGGCGGCTGGGGCTCTTGTAGGTTCGATATCGCCCCGTGCGAGTGCCAGTTCATCTCGTCCACTGCCCACGCCGAAGTCGAAGACACAGCCTGCTCCCGCGTCGCAACGATATCTCAACTTTTTTGACGGGAAGTTCGACGGCCAAGAGGTCGTCAAGACCGACGCCGAGTGGAAAAAAGAATTGGCCCCGATGGAGTATGCTGTGCTTCGCGAGGCCGCGACCGAGGCCCCTTACACCGGCGCACTTACCAAAAACCATCAGGTGGGCATCTACTATTGCGCCGCTTGCGGCCTCGCGGTTTTTAGCTCTGAAACAAAATTCGAATCCGGCACAGGCTGGCCAAGCTTCTACAAAGCGCTTTTCAAAGAGAACGTTATCGAAAAAGAAGACCGCTCGATACCCGAAGAGGTCCGCACCGAGGTCGAGTGCGCGCGATGCCACTCTCACCTCGGACACGTCTTCGACGACGGCCCTGAACCCACCGGCCTTCGTTACTGCATGAACTCAGCCGCGCTGCGGTTCAAACCCGCAAAATAAGGGCAGAACCACCTGCGTTAGCGGGTGGGTTCTTTTTTCTCTTACCGTCTAGAATGCTAAGTGCATGGACGGGCTCCTTATCATCGACAAACCAGAAGGTATTACGTCTCACGACGCCGTGAACCGGGTGCGCCGCGTCTTAGGAACTCGCCGTGTCGGGCATACCGGGACGCTAGATCCTTTCGCGACCGGCGTTATGGTGGTCGTTGTTGGCAAAGCGACGCGCCTCGCTCAATTCCTCGACAAGGATGAAAAGGAGTACGAGGCCGTGATCAGGTTTGGATTCGAGACTGACACGGGCGACCGCACCGGGAGCCCAAAGTCCGAAGTCCAAAGTCCGAAGTCAGTCTCGCGAATAGATGTTGAATCAATCCTTGGAAGGTTTATCGGAGAGATCGAGCAGATCCCGCCGATGTATTCGGCAAAGAAGATCGACGGTAAAAAGCTCTACGAACATGCAAGAAACGGTGAGACGGTAGAACGCAAACCGATCGGAGTAATCGTCAACGAACTTCAGATAACTTCTGACGTAAATCCCTCAGACTTTGGACATGGGACCTCCGACTTTGGACTAAGGATAGTCTGCTCCGCCGGCACGTACATCCGCGTTCTCGCCGAAGAAATCGGACGAAAATTAGGAGTGGGGGCGCACCTTGCCGAGCTCCGGCGAACAAGGTCCGGGCGATTTTCGGTTCGCGAAAGCATCACACTGGACAAGTTGGAAAAGTCTGACGACCCCTCGAGTTCCCTTCTTCCCGTCGAGGATGCCGTACGGCATCTAGAGCCGTTTGATTTGGACGAGGATCGCGCGGCCGCAACTGCGAACGGGCTATCCACACGAATTAGCGATCAACAATTCGAAGACGGTCAGACGTTGCGAATGCTATCGCCAGGCGGCGATTTGATTGCGGTCGGCGTTTTCGAAAGCGATACAAACTCGATTCGGCCAAGGGTGGTTTTGGTATAGAATTGCTCGAGATCGCCGGAACGCAGGCTGCCAGCCTGCGTATCGACGGTAATGAAGATCGCGGGCAAGCTGCCTGCGCTCCGACAGAATATGAAAAAACGCGATGTTGCATTGGCGGTCGCCGGA
>JAFAOW010000005.1 GCA_019247455.1 Acidobacteriota bacterium
GTCTCTTCGATCGCGACCGATCCGAAGCGTCCTGACTACGTTTACGTGGGAACCACCCAGGCGTTTTACGTGAGCCGCGATGGCGGTGCTACGTGGAATCGCCGGGGAGGAGGGCTTGCGCTCGGTAATTTCACATCGATCCTGATCAACCCTAACAACACCGACGAGATCATTCTCTCAAGTGCTTTGGAGAATGACGGCGGTGTATTTCTTTCGACCGACGCAGGGAATAAATGGAAGCGCGTCGACGGCAAGGACCTCAAGCTTCCGAGCCGCCGCATCTGGTCTATGGCATTCGATCCTCAGGACCCGAATCGCCTTTATGCCGCGACGCATTCCTCCGGCGTTTACCGTATCGAGCGGACCGCGAGCACCGTAACGGCAGCGGGCGCGGGTGAAACGAAGATCGGAAACTGATAAGGTCATCGACTTGATTACTCGAGGCGGCTCACACGGGCCGCCTCTTTGTTTTTAGCACCCGCGAAACCTATAATTTCACCTATCAGGAGCCAAATTCCCTTGGATCAAGTTACGGCCCGCAAGTTTGCAAAAACGCAAGCACCCGTCCGCATATCGAGCCTCTCATTTGACTCGATCCCGGGCCAGTCGCGGCTTTTTTTGGACTATCTTCGGAATCCGATCTCTCTCAAAAAGTACTATCCGAATGCGGTACGGGCGGTGTCGGAACTGTCCCGATTCGCGCCCGCTGTCCTCGCCAACTATCACACGGACCGTAAGACGCTGTGCGACGCGTTAGTATCGATCAATCAAGATTCTGGTGCAGGAGAAACGACCTTTCAGAACATTGGCCGTCTACGAGAGGCTGATTGTGTCGCGATCGTGACCGGTCAGCAGACCGGGCTTTTCACCGGTCCGCTCTATACGGTCTACAAAGCGATATCTGCGATCAAGCTCGCGGAAGATCTCACTGCTGCGGGTACAGACGCCGTCCCAGTCTTTTGGGCTGCCACCGAGGACCACGATCTCCCGGAGGTGTCCCACGCCTTTTTTCTCGACGGCCGCGATATGCTGATCTCGACTGACCTGGGCATCGAGAGCCAGGGCCTGACGGTCGGGGAAGTAAAGATCGGAGAGTCGATCCGTGACACAATAGCAAACTTATTTCGATCACTTCCTCAAACTGATTTTTCGCCGCAAGCAAAGCAATTGTTGAGTGACGCTTGGCGACCGGGAACGAAAGTTGGGCATGCGTTCCTTCGTTCGATCATGGCGATCTTTGAGAAGTTTGGGCTTATCGCTCTCGACCCACAGGACCCGCAGCTGAAAAGGCTCTCATCGCCCATCTACTCACAAGCCATTGAGAACGCGGACGATATTGTCACTGGCATCGTCCAGCTCGGAAAGGAATTGGCTGCCGACGGCTATCATACGCAGGTAGAGGTCGACGATAATTATTTCCCGCTATTCTGGCACGACGGGGAGGGCAGGCGGCTCGCGCTTCGAAAAGTCGGCGACGGGCTCTATCGTGCTAAAGATGCCAAAATCGAAGTGACCTCCGGGGAACTCTTGCATCTCGCGTCCCAGCACCCGGAACGGCTCAGCCCTGGCGTTATGCTTCGCCCTGTTGTACAGGACTGGCTGCTTCCAACTCTTTGCTACTTCGGCGGAGCAGCAGAGATCGCTTATTTCGCCCAAAACAACGAGGTCTATAAGACTTTGGGACGTCCGGTGACGCCGATCCTGCATCGTCAGAGCATCACCGTCGTCGGGAAAAAGCAGCAAAAGGTACTCGATCGTTTTCATCTTTCACTTGAGCACCTGTTCCTCGGGGTTGATGCCCTGACTGAACGGGTCGCGGCCGAGAATGTCGCAAGAGACACAGACGAGTTGTTTACCGAGATCCAGCAGCATATCGAGGGTGACCTCCGCCGCCTGGGCGAACACATCTCACAGATCGATCCTACGATCGCTGCGCATCTGAAAACCCGCAAGCGAAAGATCGAATATCATCTCGACACGTTGAAAAAGAAGACCCTCCTTGCGAGCGTGCGCCGCGACGAGGATACGAACAGGCAGATCGAGGGATTATTCGCATCACTTCTACCGCGTGGCGCAATGCAGGAGCGAACGCTGAATTTCTACAACTTCTATAATAAATTCGGCGACAATTTTATCGAGTGGCTTTACGCTTCGCTCGATCTTGAGGACACGGGGCATCGCATCATCGAGCTGTAAGATGAACAGGATCAAGGTTTTACCGGACAATCTTGCGAACCAGATCGCCGCGGGCGAGGTGGTCGAGCGGCCAGCGTCGGTCGTCAAGGAACTGATCGAGAATTCGATCGACGCCGGTGGGAGACGCCTGCAGATCGATATCGAGCTTGGCGGGCGGCGGCTGATGCGGATCGCCGACGATGGTCACGGGATGACGCGCGACGACGCGATCCTTGCCTTTGAGCGTCACACCACTTCAAAGATCTCGACGCTCGACGATCTTGCTGCGATCGGGACGCTCGGATTCCGCGGGGAAGCCCTGGCGTCTATCGCCTCAGTTGCAAAGGTTGAGCTGCTGACCATGACGCCGGACACCGATGCCGCGACCCGCGTGGTGATCGAGGGTGGGCGTCTCGTCGATGTGAAGGACGCCGCTCGCGACGTAGGGACGACGATCGAGGTGCGCGACCTTTTCTTTAACACGCCGGCCCGCCGCAAATTCATGCGGTCGGAAGCGACCGAGAATTATCATCTCACGAGCATTGTCACTCACTATGCCCTCGCCCATCCTGAGATCGCGTTTACGCTGATGAATAACGGTAGGGAAGTGATACGCGTTTCGCCGGCAAAGAATCTTCGAGAGCGGGCGTTTCAGATCTTTGGGGCGAACCTGCTTGAGAGCTTGCTGCCGGTTGATGGCGGCCGGGAGTATGTAGCTCGAGTGACGGGCTACATATCGGCGCCGCGCGAGCGGCGCACGACTCGTGATTCGCAGTACTTTTTTGTAAACAAGCGGTACGTGCGTGACAAGACGATCGCCGGCGGGCTGCTCGAAGGGTATCGCTCAGTCCTGCCGCATGGGGTCTATCCGGTAGCTTTTCTTTTTCTTGAATTGCCGCTCGAGGAGATCGATGTAAACGTTCATCCCGCGAAAACAGAGGTCCGTTTTCGCCGCGGCGAAGCCGTTAAGGACGTGATCGCGGAAGCGATACGCACCACTCTCGCGAGTGCCGGTATTACGGGGGACGCCGTACTGTCGCAAGAAAGGCCTGGCTTCTCAGCCGATGTCCCTTTGATCCCTCCAGCGGAAGTCGAACCGCCCGAGGTCGCACCGGTCGATCAGGTGACGATCGATTTTCCGCAACAGGCTTTCGATATTGGCGGTGTCTTTGCCGAGGAGTCAGTAACTCAGGAACTAGCTGCGGTTCCACAAGCGGGTACGGAAAGGAATATCCCTTGGGCCGAACACTTTGAGGAGAACAAGCTGGAGATGGCCGCCGCTGCCTTGGGCGAGCAGCGATCACACGGAGTAGAGCAGGTCACCCCGCAAGCCGTGCCCGACCTTCCGCCTGTAAATTCGGCTGAAAGATTCATCAAGAAAGCAGAGATCGGCGAGGTTGCGTCCTCGCGGATCCAGCCGCTTGGGCAGCTTCACGAGAGTTTCATCATTGCGGTCGATGATGAAGGCCTGCTTCTCGTCGATCAGCACGTCGCGCACGAGCGCATCCTTTTTGATAAGTTTCGGAAGAGTGAAAGCGATCGTGCGATCGAATCGCAGAATCTTCTCCTACCCGAAACTATCGACCTTAGCCCGGCGCAATCTGAGGCGTTCCAGCTTATCGAGGGCGAGCTGGCAGGGCTTGGGTTCGGCTTGATGAAGCTGTCCGGCCGTACGGTGGCGATAAAGAGCATACCGACCGACCTCCCGGCATCAGAGGCCCGGAACCTATTCGCCGAGATCCTTGATTCGATCGATCTCGATAAGCGCAAGAGTCCAAAAACGACCCTTCGCGAGGACATCGCCGCGAGCCTCGCATGCAAGGCGGCGGTGAAGATCAACATGAAGCTAACGCCCGAAAAAATGCGGTGGCTGATCGACCGCCTGCTCGTTACAAGCTCGCCGACGACTTGCCCGCACGGAAGGCCGGT
>JAFAOW010000018.1 GCA_019247455.1 Acidobacteriota bacterium
CTGAGGCCTTTTGATCAGCCTCGATTATTCGCTCGTAAGTGTCTAGATTTGTGTGCCACGTGACCTGGTTGTATTCGATCGGATCTTGAGTAGCTCCGATCCCCGGCAGGCCCGCAAAGTTGAATGATGTCGAATCCGTTCCGCCCGTCCTGCGCGAGGTCGTCGATCCGACACCGACAAAGCCGAGGTCTGCAAAAGGTGCCAGCGCCTCCCTAAGAACTGCCGCGGCCTCAGGCGGGCCGAATACGGTCAACGCACGCGTCCTGCCTGTTCCGTCATCTTGGTTGAAGTACCCTGCGAACTTCGTGAATTCCGGCTTTTGATTCTCATATGTGCCGAAGTGCGACGCGACATAGGCCTCGGACCCCAGCAAGCCCTCTTCCTCACCGCTCCAGCATGCTACGCGTATCGTTCGGCGCGGCTTCACGCCGATCGCCTTCAGGATGCGCGCCGCTTCCATCATGACGGTGCAGCCTATCGCGTTGTCCGTCGCACCCGTCGCCGAGTGCCATGAGTCGAGGTGGCCGCCAAGCATTACGACCTCGTCCTTCTTATCAGTGCCCGTGATCTCACCGATCATGTTGTAGCTTGTGACCCCGCTCGGAACAATGTGACTCTGCAGGTTGAATTCGAGCTTCACCGGTATCTTGTCCTGCAGCAGCCTGTAGATGCGGCCAAAATCCTCGTTTCGCATAACGACCGTCGGCACGACCTTTGTGACATCGAACGTGCGATTGTTAAAAGCCCTCACTGCGCCGCGATCGAGCTGCGATTCGTTGATGCGAACAAGCACATTGTTATCGACAAGAAACTTGTCGAGCTGCTCGTTCACCTGAGCCGCCGTCAACGCGTTCGGCCTTGGAGTAACAGGCGTTCCGCCGCCCGGTCCGCCTCCGCGCGGTCCCCCGCCGCCAAACTGGTTCGGGCAATCACCGGGCTTCTTGGTCGGATCAAGCCGGCACTTGAGCGCCTCCAGCGCCGCGTCCTGAATGTGCTTCGGTGCGGGATCGCGCGACTGATCGATAAACGTCGGCTTCCCGACCAGCACGATCTTTCCAGATATCGTTGATTGAATACTGTTGAAGTAGGCCGTCAACTCATCCTGCGTCGGCTGCTGAACGATCCGTGGGTTCCCCTCCACCGGGAAACTCGGAAGCACGATGCTCACGGCGTCCGAGGTGACCGTCCCCTTCGTCGACGGCGTCCACGCCAGCACCTCATACGTAAGCGTGTCCGCCACCGGCGCCAGCATGATCCCCGTGTTCCGGTCATTCGCCCAGCCGACATGCCCAAAATTCCAAGGTTCCGTCGCCGTGTTGTCGAACCCCCACTCTCTCATCTGCCGCACGCCCCACTGCGCCGCATTCAAATGATTGAGCGAACCCGTCAAACGAGGCCCGTACAAGTCCGTGAACATGTGCAACACTCGCATTATCTGTGAGTGCTCCGTCTCTTCCTTGCGGATAGCGGCATAGATCTCAGCCTGCTTTGAGTCCTGAGCAAGTGATGCGAGCGGCAGCAATAATAACTGCGCAGCGATCACGAAGATCGAAAAGCGGCACAAGGGCGAACGGATTTTCATATGGAGAAGATACCTCTGATAGATTCTTGTCTGACTTTGAACGGCAATGTGTGGTTACGATTCGAGGAAATTATACAACAGCGGCGGTCGAAAACGATTCGCGCGGCCTAAACGCGCAAAAAGGCCCGCTGCACGTGCAGCGGGCCAACCCTGTTTCTAATAAACCGCGGGCGAGGGAGACAGTGACCCGGGAATGGTTATGGCATCACGACATCAAGCCGATTCGCCGAAGCAAAGCCTACGTATTTTCCGTCCTTATTGATCAGATTGACCTGCGTGAAACCCTTTTCGCCTGACGTCTTGTATATAGCCTGCAGATACTCTTGCCGCTTTTCTTTCGGAAGCAGATCCCACGACGGCTGGAGCTGCACGTACAGATTCTCACCGCTCAGCTTCGCGGCCTTTATATGGTCCTGGAAGGCGGCACCATTAAAATCGACAGTCTGCACCGCGGAAGTCGGTTGATCTTGTGTGACAAAGTAGTTTGCCCAAACCCAAAGGCCGATCGAACCGGCGATCAGAGCTAAAGCGACCGCTAGAAACCATTTGTTAACGGACCGTGCACTACCCGCCAAGCGTGAAGCCAAATTGGTATTCCTGTCGTCGTTGGATACTTCGCGAGCGACCCGTGGGGGCGCTTGCTTTTCGGGGGCGACCGCGTCTACTACGGCGACAGCTTGAGGAGGTTCCTCGGAAACATCCTCCAGCTCTCGAAGAATGTCTTCCAGTTGGATCGTTCGACCGGTAGTATCCGAAACCGCGCCGTGATCGAAGGCTTCGTACTTCAACTGTAGGCTCTTCACATCAAGTTTTCTTCGCTCGCGGGAGATCAGCGTGACATACGCGTTGCCAATACGGATGTTTGATTCGATCGCCGCAGCGGTAACGTCCGGGGCGAAAAAGAGTTCGCTGATACTTTCCTTGAAAAGGCGGAGCCTTCCAAAAAAATCGCTTTCGATCAAGTGGTCGAAACTGACTGCGTTCTCCGCCTCGATCGCCATATCGTCAAAACTCAAAGCCGTTAGGCTTATCTTCGAATCGTCGTCTTCCGCAGTGTAGAGCGGTATGCTCGACCAATCGTTGTAGAGGGTCGTTATGTGCGTCAAGGTTTCCGCACGGCTAAACAGTGCAGCTCTCTTCTCTTGTCCGATCGGCTTGGAAAAAAGACGCGTGATAACGAAGTCGAATTTCGCCCTTACGTCCTCCGAATATGGAAGATTGCGGTAGAAACGCGCTATCGAGAGCATTGCCTGCGAACTTAACGGAGGCTTCGAATTCTCACAGTATTGCCGAAGTGAAGAGACCGGTACTTGCTTATCACGCTTCGCCAGCGCTGAGCACCAGGCTTCAGTCTCCTGCATCAGAGCGAATTCCGCTTCGGTGTGGGCCTGAGAGTCGGCGTCCTCATCGCATTGCAGGAACGCGTTCAGCGCCTTTTTCGGGCCGAAATCGTCATAGGTTTTAGGAATGGTCTTTAGAAACTCTCTCTCGACGCCGGTCAGCACGTGCTCAACCATCTGAAGACTTGAAACTTCATTGACCGCACGCTTTTTAAAGAATTCCTTTCCCTTCTTTGTCTGTAAGGGTTTTGTTTCGTCTGTTGGGGCGGCAGGCTCGCTGGGCGCCGCTGGCTCTTCCCGTTGCACTGCGTCACGCCTAAGCTCGAGATCGTATTCGGACGCCGGTGTCGAACGGTCAGGGTCGAATTCATCCGCAGCATCGTCTTGAACAGGCCGATTAGGGACTTCGGTCGTGTCAAGATAACTTGTATCGCCTGGCACAGGATCCGGAGCCTCGAGCTCAGTGCTTTCGAGTAAATTCTCTTGTTTTAGTTCTACTATCAGGTCTTCAAAGACGTTCATGGATTTTCCTATCGGGGCAGGATAGTCGTGACATCGTGGGAGATAGGAAATTTCAATTACGGGAGGATCTGGCGGATCTCGCCCGACTGCGTGAGCTCATATACGTAGGTGACGCCCTCGCCGCTTATGTTTCTTGTAGCAGTTATCGTATAACCATTTTTGAGCTCAACGTCTGTAGGGGTGGCTGGGGTGCTGGAGATCACGAATTTTCCTCGGATCAATTCATTTCCCGAGGGGGATCCTAAGGTGCTGGACATTAGATTATTGATCTCAGAGAGCCGGCCAAACCTGCCGTTCTGGCTGTAAAAGCTCATTTGTGTGCCTGCCGCGATCCGCATGGTTGCGAATGTATTTCCGTTTTCCGCGGCGCGGATCCCTTTCTGCAGCGCCGGTACCGCAATAGCCGCAATGATGCCAATAACGACGACGACCAGCATCAACTCGATCAATGAGAATCCCTTTTCATATTTCATGTTTTTGCACCCACCCTTGATGACATCGGTCAAAGTGACAGTTTTTGGCACCGAACCTTTGACAAGATTCGGCATCTCGAGCCGTTTCCGCACTTCTTAACGGTCGTTTCCCCTACGTTTGATGGAGATTATGCATCCTTCACTCCTTTTCCCCGCGGTTGCCGAGTGCAACCTTTGTGCCAGACCCCGGCGGATAAAAAAGCACGAGAATGTACCGTGAAAGACAGGATGTTTGTTTTTTCCGGGTTTTTTATTAAGCTATACGTTTTTCAGCGCGCCGCGGAAGTGGATAAGGCTAATACGATTTGAGTTCAGTCATCGAGCAAAGCATAGAGACCTACGGCATCGACAATTGGGGTGCCGACTATTTCGGCGTAAACCGAAAGGGCAATCTGATCGTCCAGGCTCCGGAAAATGAAAACTTCACTGCTGACGTAAAGGAGATCGTCGACGACCTTCGTAAGCGCGGAGTCGATACTCCTGTCCTTTTGCGCTTTCCCCAACTTATAGTTGGACAGATCCGCAAGCTGCAGACTGCTTTCAAGAAATCGATCCGCGAATTCGCATACGAGGGAGGACACCTTTGTGTTTTCCCGATGAAAGTCAATCAGAATCGTGCCGTCATTGAGGAATACTTGCGCGAGGGTTCGAAATACAACTTCGGATTGGAGGCCGGTTCAAAGGCGGAATTGTACGCAGCCCTCGGTCTCGATCAGGCGAGGGATAGCCTACTCGTTCTAAACGGGTTTAAGGACCGCGAGTTTGTTCAGCTGGCGTTTGCGGGTGCTGCGGCCGGCAAAAATGTAGTGATCGTCATCGAGAAGCTCTCCGAGCTCGATCACACCCTGGCCCTGACGAAGAGCGCCCTCGAGGACGACGCGAATGCCGCGCTCCCGATGATCGGGGTTCGCGTAAAGCTCTATTCAAAAGGCTCTGGAAAATGGGAGAAGAGCGGAGGAGAGGCCGCCAAATTCGGTTTAACGACCACAGAGGTCCTCGAGGTCGTACGGCGTCTCCAGGAAGCAGGTCAAACCGATATGCTCCGCCTTCTTCACTTTCATATCGGCTCCCAGCTTACCGACATCAAGCGGATCAAGAACGCCATGAAAGAGGCCGCGAGAACCTATGCGAAGATCCGAAAGATGAAGATCCCGATCGAGTATCTCGATGTAGGTGGAGGGATGGCGGTCGATTACGACGGATCGCGCACTTCTTTCGAATCGTCCGCAAATTACAATGCCCGCGAGTTCGCGAACGACGTGATCTACGTGATCAAAACGGTCTGCGACGACGAGAACGTTCCTCATCCGACAATAATCCAGGAATGCGGCCGGTATATGTCCGCCTACCATGCCATTCTGGTCACTAACGTTCAGGACGAGATAGAGACCGTTGTCGAGAGCATTACGCCCATGGAGCTTTCAAAAGACGACCCGCCTGTCGTGCACGAACTCTACGATCTCCGGCAATCTATCAACGCCAAAAATTATCGGGAGTATTATCACGACTCGCTCGAGCTTCGAGAGGACTTGTTCTCGATGTTTAACCTCGGTCTTATCGATCTCGAGGCAAAGGGTAAGGGCGAGGTCCTCTTCTGGGACATCTGTGAAAAGGCTGACCAATTTGCACAGCTCAAGAAATACGTTTCAGAGGAGTTCGACGATCTTCGACGTCTGATGTGTGCGAAGTACCTCGCAAATTTCTCGGTCTTCCGGTCGATGCCCGATAACTGGGCTCTCGAACAGCTCTTCCCGATAATCCCTATTCATAAACTCAACAAAAAGCCCGCGGAATATGCTACGCTATGCGATATTACCTGCGATTCGGACGGGATTGTTGATAAATTCGTCGATCTGCACGACGTAAAATCCGTGCTTGAATTGCACAAGCTGGTAAGGGGTGAGCCCTACTATCTGGCGATGATGCTCGTTGGAGCGTATCAAGAGGTGATGGGCAACAATCACAACCTTTTCGGCGTCCCGCACGAGGCTCACGTTCACATCGGCGAGGATGGTTACATCATTAACAAGGTGATCTACGGGGCGACACTTGGTGACGCTGTGTCTGCCGTCAGGTTTGACACGAGTTCCCTCCATGACACTTTCCGGCGGAATGTCCTGCAGAGGATAAAGGATGGCAAATTGTCCAACGCGGACGGCAGCAAGGTAATAGAGTTCTATGAGGATCAGGTCGAGAGTTATACGTACCTGACCCCAAACGGCAGCCCGAGACAATGAGTCGGGTGTCGAGATAACGTTTGGTGAAATAACTATGGTAGCTCAAAAGAAAACAAAGGCTTCGAAGTTCTTGACCGTGCCGACGCGGCCGGTCCCGATCGATCGCGACCGCTCGGTCGCGGGGCTTTTGGAGAAAATGGAAGGAGCCGGTTTTGGAGCAAAGCAGATAGCTGAGGCCCATCGGATCTGGCTCGATATGCTTGATGACAACTCGACGATCTATCTGTGCGGAACGGGTAATTTGATCACGTCGGGCATGCGAAGGCTTCTCGCGTACGTTATCAAAAATCGCTTTGTCGACGTGATCATCGTCTCCGGCCGAGTGCTCTACAACGACATTCACGAGATCCTCGGCCGCAATCATTATCAAGCTCATCCGAGCATGCTCGACGAAGAGCTCGATGCCGCTGACGTGATGCGTATCGGTGACGTGATAGCGAATCGCGAGGAA
>JAFAOW010000146.1 GCA_019247455.1 Acidobacteriota bacterium
TCTTCACAAAGGCGACAGCACCGGCGCGAAGCCTGCTTCCGTCCATGATCGAGGCATCCATCTCGATCTTGCCATCGTGTGTAAAAACTGACCCGCGGCCGGCGTTGAAGAGTGGAAAATCTTCGAGGGATACGACGCAAGCTTCGACCGCGTCCATTGCGGAGCCGCCGTTCGAAAGAATGCGATTTCCGGTTTCAAGTGCCGCCGTTAGGGCACCGCGATAGTCGGCTTCGAGCTCCGCAGTCATCGAGGAACGCAATATTGTTCCCGCGCCGCCATGGATCGCTAACGCTGGTTTCATAAGAGTTTGCCCACGAGAGCCACGAAAAACACTAATGAAAAGAATACCATCCTCGACTGAACCCGCAGCTCATCTTCATAACGCTCTGATCAAAAAATGATTGAGTGTCTTTTCGTGTTTTTCGTGGGCTAGATTCTCACGTTGCGAAGGCGGAGGGCGTTCAGGATCACAGTCACGGAGCTGAACGTCATCGCGGCGCTTGCGATCATCGGGGACAGCATCAATCCAAAAACGGGGAATAGTACGCCTGCCGCGATGGGCACGCCGATCATGTTGTACGCGAAAGCGAAAAACAGATTTTGACGAATGTTTCGCATCGTCGCCCGGCTCAGATCTATCGCTTTCAAAATGCCGTCGAGGTCGGAGCGTAGAAGAGTGATGTCAGCGGACTCGATCGCAACATCAGTCCCGCTGGCGAAGGCGATCCCGACATCCGCTTGGGCGAGAGCAGGAGCGTCGTTCACTCCGTCGCCGGCCATCGCGACTCTCTTGCCCCGGGACTGGAGTTCCTTGACCTTCGCGGCTTTGTCTTGGGGCATTACTTCGGCAAAGACCTCATCTATGCCCACTTCGCGAGCGATGGTCTGAGCAGTAACTTGGTCGTCACCAGTCATCATTACGACCAGCACGCCGCGATCCTTGAGAGACCTGATCGCCTCAGGAGCGGAGGGCTTTAGCGTGTCAGCTACCTTTATTACAGCGGCCGAGCGGCCATCGATAGTGACCTCAAGATTCGAGCGGCCCGCGGGGAGCGACACGTCATTTGCGAAAATGGGCCGGCCGACAAATATCTCCCTGCCGTTCACCGTGGCGCGGACGCCTAAACCTGTTTCGGAACGAAAATCCTTCGTGTCGAGAAGCCCCAGGCCCCGCTTCTCAGCCTCGCCGACAATTGCCGCGGCAATTGGGTGCTCACTATGGCGTTCGACGGAAGCGGCCAATTGCAAGATCTCGTCTTCCGATTCGGCAGCCGGACCTAACTGTTTTGTAGGTGCGCTGATCTTGATACTCGTAACGGATGGTTTTCCCTCCGTAAGAGTGCCGGTCTTGTCGATCACAACCGCATTGACCTTTTCGAGCGCCTCGAGCGCCTCGGCTTTCTTTATCAAAATGCCGCTGCGTGCGCCGCGGCCGGTTGCAACCATGATCGACATCGGCGTAGCGAGTCCAAGCGCGCACGGACAGGCGATGATAAGTACCGAAACTCCCGCCACCACCGCTGAGGCAAAACTTCCGAGTAGCAGCCAAATAACAAACGCGATAACGGCGACGAGGATGACGGCCGGAACGAAGTACCCCGAGACGACGTCCGCGAGACGCTGAATAGGCGCGCGGCTCCGCTGGGCTTCACCGACCATGCGAACGATCTGTGCCAGCAGCGTTTCGCGCCCGACCCGCGTCGCCTTCATCGTGAACGAACGGTTTCCATTCAGCGTGCCGCCGATGACATTGTCTCCAGCGTGCTTTTCGACGGGCATTGACTCGCCGGTCACCATCGATTCATCGATGGATGTGTCGCCGTCAATGATCTCGCCGTCGGTCGGGACCTTTTCATTTGCTTTGACCCTCAGCATCTGCCCGACTTGGACATTCGCGAGATCGATGACCTCATCGCCTCCGTCGCCGCGCATAACAGTCGCGGTTTCCGGGGCAAGACACAGCAGCTCTCGTATCGCGGATGAGGTCTGGGAGCGAGCCTTGAGTTCAAGGACCTGGCCGAGAATCACAAGCGTCGTAATAACGGCGGCCGACTCAAAATATGCAGGTGCCAGACCCGTGTGGGCATCGCGCATTGCAGAAGGGAAAATGCCTGGAACGAACAACGCCGCGACGCTCAAAACGTAAGCGGCGCCGGTGCCGATCGCGATCAGCGTGAACATGTTCGGACTTGCATTTCGAATCGACGCGACCGCGCGTTGAAAGAAGGGCCAGCCGCCCCAAAGCACGACCGGAGTTGCAAGAACGAACTGGATCCAAAGAGCAGCGCGCTGCAATATATGCACGAATGACATCGGAGCGAACATCTCAGCCATCGCCATCGCGAAGACCGGTAAGGTCAGGACCGCACATATGATGAATCGCCGCCGCATATCCATGTATTCGGGGTCGGGTGCATCCTCGAGTGTTATCTCTTTCGGCTCGAGGGCCATACCGCAGATAGGACAGGATCCTGGCCCGATCTGAACGATCTCGGGGTGCATGGGGCAGGTGTATTCAACGTCAGAACCGCGGAGCGGGGCCCCGTCGAACTGACCCGCGGCTGACGCAGCGGGTTCTGACAAGAATTTCTCCGGATCGCCCGCGAATTTGTCCCAGCAGCCGGTCATGCAGAAGAAGTAGGTCGTTCCGTTGTAGTCATAGGCCGCAGCAGCTGATTCGCGTGTGACGAGCATTTTGCACACCGGATCTACGTGCGCAGGAAGGGAGTCCGGTGTCTTGCTTCGCCCTAACGAGACGAGGGGTTTGTTCACGAAATAATTTTATCCCCATGGGCGGATTTTTTCAGGAATAGCTTCGAGATTATGAATTTCTAATACTAGGCGAGCCTGTACCAGGCGAGCCACCTTAACCGAAAAGGCAATCCCCTCAGGGGGAGACGCAAAGCCAGGAGTTCTGAAACAGTACCGTCCGGCTGCCGAAGTGAGGTCAAATGAAAAAATTCTTCCCCCTTTTCCTAGGCATTTTTGCCGCTTTCTCGATCAACACATTTGCGCAAGGGCCCAGCGAAACCGCTACTCGTCTGACGAATCTCGAAGCGGAGCTCGGCCGGTATATGTTCGCGGACGACGACGAGGTCCCGGCAAAGGATGGTGACCGTCCACGCATCGTCGCGAAGGCATCCGGCGTAGCGGCGTCCGTGATCGAAAAGACATCGTTGCTTTCGCGCGCAGCGTTCAAGCTCATCAACCAGAAACGCGTCGATAGCGGCCTGGAGCCTCTTGCCTGGAGCGAACAGCTCGCGACGGTCGCCCGCCTGCATTCGCAGAACATGGCCGACTTCAAGTTTTTTGACCACAAAGGCCTTGATAATAAATATGTGAGCGACCGCGCTGACGATGCCGGCGTCGGAAAATGGCGCTCCATCGGTGAGAACATCGCTTTCAATCGCGGTTATGCCGATCCGGTAGCAAAGGCTGTCGAGCTTTGGCTTGACTCGCCATCGCACCGCCATAACATGATGGATCCGAATTGGAAGGAAGCCGCGATCGGAGTCGCGATCGCTGACGACGGTTCATACTATTTCACTCAAGTGTTTCTGCGGAGGTAAGGCCTGCTGAAGCGTGCGCGTTAGCAAGGGCTTAAGCCGACCGTTGTTCCTACGGACAAACAAATAGGTCTGAATTCTTTCAAGTAGGGAATTCGGGCCTTTTAATTTATCTTGGACAACATGTCGTTCTCGCTGCCTTCCTTCGCAAAGATCAACCTGTATTTGCGCATTTTAGGCAAGCGGCCGGATGGTTTTCACGAGCTTTGCACGATTTTCCAGACTGTTTCTCTACACGACACGATCACCTTTTCTGAGGCTGAGAAGCTGGAAATGACGTGCCCGCAGCAGATCGTTCCAACCGACGGGAGGAATCTTATCATCAGATCCGCGCTCGCCCTGCAAGCAGCGTCGGGGACCAGAAAAGGGGCTCACATCGAGCTTGACAAGAGGATCCCAACACCTGGCGGATTAGGCGGAGGTTCATCGAATGCAGCCACCGCACTGATCGGCCTCTCCCGTTTGTGGAAACTTGAACTTCTCCCTGCACGACTCGAGGCGATCGCTAGGGAGCTTGGTTCGGATGTTCCTTTTTTCTTAGAGGGCGGGACCGCGGTCGGGACCGGAAGAGGAGATATCGTCGAGTCGATGAGCGATGTGACCGGAGACAACATTCTCATTGTAAGCCCGGAAATAAGGGTCGCCACGAAAGATGCATTCGCTGGGTCGGGTGCAGAAGCCTTGACATCCGAGGGACGAAAACATAGTCTTACTGTTTGCCGAAAAGAGGCGGCATCGCTCGATCTACGCCATTCGGTATTGATAAATGATCTTGAGCCAACGGTTTTCGCCGTTCATCCTGAGATCGAGCGTGTTAAGCACACGTTGCTCGAACTCGGTGCAGTTAACGCCGCGATGAGCGGCAGCGGGGCATCGGTCTTCGCAATATTTGACAAACAAGAGACACGGCAAGCCGCAGAGAAAGCCCTAGACAGAGAGAATTCGTGGCGAAGGTTTGCCGTATCAACCATCTCGCGCGATCAGTATCGCGAGGCGCTCAAGTTAGAGCGATAGGTTGTTTCCGTTGTTTCTTTTTTACGCATTGGGGCGTAGCCAAGTGGTAAGGCACCGGTCTTTGGATCCGGCATTCGTAGGTTCGAATCCTCCCGCCCCAGCCAGTTGAGAAATGTAAAGACGGACGATCTATGGTTAGGTCGTCCGTTTTCTTATGAGCGTCACAGGCAAGATAAAGATCTTTGCAGGCAATGCCCATCCGGCACTTGCTGATGAGATCTGTCGACAATTTGATTGCGAGTTGAGTAAGGCGAATACGGAACGGTTCTCGGACGGGGAATTTAATTTCTCGATCGGCGAGAACGTTCGCGGTCATGATGTTTTCATCGTTCAACCGACGTGCCCGCCGACTGATGAGCACCTCATGGAGCTGCTCATCATGATCGACACATGCGTGAGAGCCTCGGCGGAAAGGGTGACGGCTGTCATTCCGTACTTCGGCTACGCCCGGTCGGATAAAAAGGACCGTCCGCGCGTACCGATCGCGGCCAAGCTGGTGGCAAATCTGTTGACAACGGCTGGAGCTCAGCGGGTACTGACGATCGACCTGCACGCGTCACAGATACAGGGGTTCTTTGATATTCCGGTGGACCATTTGTTCGCCGCACCGATCGTGGTGGATTACTTCAAATCGAACCCGATCGAGAATTTGATCGTCGTCGCTCCCGATACTGGGGGTGCCGAACGCGCTCGAGCTTATGCAAAGCGTTTGGATGCCGGTCTGGCTTTATGCGATAAGCGTCGCGAGCGGGCGAACGTGGCGGACGTGATGAACATCGTCGGTGACGTAAAGGGCAAAAATTGTCTGATCATCGACGATATGTGCGATACCGGTGGGACGATCTGCAAGGTCGCGGATGCCCTTTACAAGGCCGGTGCGAATGATATTTATGCGTGCTTTACGCACGGCGTTCTGTCAGGGAATGCGGCTGAGAATATTTCGAATTCTCATTTGAAGAAGGTGATCGTGACCAACACGATCCCGGTTCGTCCGGAGACGCAGTCATTGGTTGAGTCGGGGCAACTGGAAGTTTTGAGTGTCGCCAAGCTGTTGTCTTCGGCGATCAGGTCGATACACGAGGAAACAAGCGTTTCGTCGTTGTTTATATAAGGAAGTTATGGCTGAAAAAGTAATTGTTAAAGCTGCAAAACGAGACACGCGCGGTAAGGGCCATGCCCGCCGCCTGCGCGCCGAGGGCAAGGTGCCGGTCGTGATCTATGGCGGCGGTACCGAGAGTGTTTCCGCCGTTGCGGAACTTAAGGATCTCGCCGCCGTTCTCAGGACTGATACGGGCGTGAATACGGTCTTCGGCTTTGATGTTGAGGGTGGGGAGACTTTTGACGTGATCTTCCAGGACCGTCAGATCGATCCGATCAAGGGCCGTTTGATACACGCCGATCTTCGCCGCTTTGCGAAGGGCGAAAAGATCGAAATGACCGTGCCGATACACCTGCATGGGCATCCGGCGGGTCTTGAGGAAGAAGGCGCAGTGCTTTCACAGGCGATGCGCGAGATCAAGGTGCTTTGCGAACCGGCGAAAACACCCGAGTCGATCGATGTCGATGTCTCGAGCCTGGATGCCGGACATTCGCTCCATGTTTCGGACCTGAGCGTGCCAGAGGGCGTCGAGATCCACGAGAACCCTGACACGGTCGTAGCTTCGATCGTTATCGTTAAGGAGGCCGATCTCGAGCCGCAGCTCGAGGAGGGCGCGCAACCCGAGGTCGTTGGTGAAACTCCCGCTGAAGGCGCTCCCGAGGGC
>JAFAOW010000153.1 GCA_019247455.1 Acidobacteriota bacterium
GTGACTTTGAGCGATTCGGTCTCATCCGGATCGAGCCTTATGCCGCAGAAGAAGAATCCCGACGCTCTTGAGTTGCTTCGAGGGAAGGCCGGCCGCGTATTTGGTCACAACCTTGGTTTGCTCACGATGCTCAAGGGGCTGCCGCTCGCCTACAACAAGGATATGCAGGAGGACAAGGAGGCCGCGTTTGACACTGTCGACACCGTCCAGATCTGCCTTCGCGCGGCGGCGATTGTGATCGAGAATGCAACGCTAAATGAAGCGGCTGCTAGGGATGCGGCCACCAAGGGCTATCTCAACGCCACCGATCTGGCAGACCTGATGGTGAAAAAAGGCGTCCCGTTTCGCACCGCGCATGAGACGGTCGGCAAAGCGGTGCTTCACGCCATAGACCAGGGGAAAGAGCTGCACGAAATGACCGTCGACGAATTGAAAGCATTCTGGCCGGACATCGACGACTCGGTTGCTGAGAAGCTCTCGCTGGATCCATCGCTCGCGTCGAAGAGTGCGATCGGCGGTACCTCCCCTGATCGAGTCGGCATAGCTTTAGCGGAAGCTAAAAAGCAGCTGGAAGCCGACAGCTAATTAGCTCACACCTCTATTCATAATGGACAAGACGAACCTTCTAAGCGATGTCTCCAATAACGAGCTTTTGAAGTTCCTCGGCGTAGAGATTGAGCTTGCCACTCCCGAGCGCGTCGTTCTCACGATGGAGGTTACGCCAAAAGTGCATCAGTACACCGGCATCATGAACGGCGGCGTTTCGGTATTTCTTGCCGAGACCGCGGCATCGATCGGGATGGTCGCCGGCGCCGATCTCGAGAAGGTCACACCCGTCGGCATCGAGATCAACGCGAATCATATTCGGGCCGTTTCAAAAGGGATCATCACGATCGAAGCAACGCCGGTTCATACGGGCAGGACCATGGCAGTCTGGAAGATCGACATTACTAACGACCGCGGCAAGCTCGTCTGCACATCCCGGATCACCCTGCTCATTCAAAAACGCGCCGCTTACCAGCCAAAATAAGATTGTCCACGAAAAACACGAAATGCACGAAAACTGGTCCTTTCGTGTTTTTCGTGTCTTTCGTGGGTAAAATCTTACCGTGCATCAGTTTGTCCGCGATCTGTTGACCGAGTGGCGCCGGCTGAATCTTCCGTTCAGCCGCGAGACCATAGTCGTCGCGGTGTCGGGCGGTGCCGACTCGGTCAGCCTTCTGCTCGCGGTCAATGAACTTCAAAAGGCCAGGAAACTTGACCTCCGGATCGTCGCGGCTCACTTTAATCACCACCTACGCGGGGCGGAAAGCGATTCAGACGAGCGGATGGTCAAAAAGCTTTGCACGAGCTTGAGGATCGAACTGTCGGTTGGACATGGCGAGCTTCAAAACGAAGGCAATTTGGAACAGAATGCGCGGCATGCAAGATACGCTTTTTTGACGAAGACCGCCGAGACCGTGGAGGCGCATGCGATCCTCACCGGCCACACCGTCAACGATCAGGCCGAGACATTCCTGATGAATCTTGTACGCGGAAGCGGGCCCGATGGACTTGGCGGGATGAAGGCGGTGCGACCGCTTGACGTGAGAAGGGGTGAAGAGGAGGAAGGGAAAAAGGGAGAGGAAGAGATGGATGAAACGTCTCCCCTTCTCCCCCTCTCCCTTTCTCCCCTTCTTCTTGTACGTCCGATGCTCACCTGGGCCAAGCGAAAAGCCACGGAAGGTTTCTGTCGCGATATGGGCGTCGAGCCGTGTTACGACACGATGAATGAGGACACGGCGTTCAAGCGTGTGCGAATACGAAAGATCCTTCTCCCGCTCCTCGAGGATATGAATCCCAATATCATCGAGACGCTGGCGAATACGGCATCCTTGATGCAGGGTCTATCGGAAAATAGCCACACGCCGGTAGAAGAGGTGCCGAGCGAACTGGATCTTAAGGTCCTCCGCCCGCTGTCCCAATCGGCTCTTTACGCTTACCTCCGCGTTTGGCTCGACGGTCATCGAGGCACGAAGCGCCAGCTCAGCCTTACGCATATCAAGGCGATCGAGCGTCTCATTCACAGTGAAAAGAGCGGCCGTGTCGCCGAACTCCCCGGCGGAATGCGGGTGATCAGATCACGCGGCAAGCTTTCCGTCGAGCGCTCTCAGGCTTGAGCAGCCTTTATTGCGGTGAGTACTTCATTGTCGCTCGGACGAAAAAGTCCAATGGGTCTGACTTTGGAATACGAGATCTTACCCGCGGGATCGATGACGAATTCCGCGCGCCCCGTGCGCCCGGGTATCAGCGATTTTGCTCCATACAGATCGCGTACCTTTCCCTCACTGTCGGACAGCAGCCTGAGCGGAAGCTCGTGCTTCTCCGAGAATTTGTCGTGCGAATCCACGGAGTCGGTCGAGATGCCGACGACCTCGGCGCCGGTCGCCTGATAGTCGGACCAATGGTCACGAACGGAGCACATCTCTTTCGTGCAGACCGGCGTGTCGTCTCCCGGATAGAACATCAACACCACTACATTTCCTTTGTGATCGCTCAGCCGCCACTCATTTCCCTTGCCGTCGGGTAAAGAGAAGTCCGGCGCCGTATCTCCAATATTCATAATAATTAGCCTCGATTATCCATAGTTCGGCCGCACGCGCAAAAGGGAGGTATAGACCTCGTGAAGCCCGCCTATCGCCTATTAGAGGTCATGTCGTTCATTGATCACTGCACCACTTCAAATTGCAGATATTGCACGGCGGCCCGCTCCTTTTGCTTGGCGAGCGTGTCGGTCACTATTACCTGAAGAACATAGTCACCTGGCGCCAATTCACGGCCAAGCGTCACGGCCCCGGATACCATCAGTCGAGACACATCCTTTTGGTCCTTGACGTTAAGAGGCATGATCTTCCCATCGAGTACGGACTTGCCGTCATGAAAAACCCTTACCTGCGTGGTGACGACCGGCATCTTGTCGGGACCGAGCTTCGCGTTGTAGATCTCGTAGCCATAACGAAGGACAGTACCCGCCCTTACCCTGCGAAGCGCCGTGTCCGCGAGGGGATTGGCCGGTACGCCGCCATTTTGCGAAACAGCTTTCTCCCAATCGCCGGACGCCAGCGCCTGGATCACAATGCTCGATAAAGTTACGCGCTTCTTTTTCGTATCGGGAACCTGGATGAACTGGGTGGCCGATCCGACCTTCGCGTTCCCTTCATCCCTGATCGCTACCCGATATTGATAAGCCCCTGGTTTCTTTACAGGAAAGACGAAATAATAAACGAATCCATCGCGTATTATTCGCTCGAGGTTTTCCGGTTTGATCGTGAGGCTGTAAGTTTTCGCGAGCTCGTCCACGACTTGGCCGTTATCGCCAAAGCTCATTGCAAGTACGTCGAAAACCGCCGTCTTGGTCCCGTCTTTCCCGTCAGTAAATTTCAGATCCGCCGCATTGATGTGAATGAGAGAACGCACGTATGAACCGATCCTCGGGTCGCTGCCGAAAAGTGCGTTGAGGTGAAGCCTGAGGCCATTCACCGCAAACGGCGAGATCAGCGCAGAGACCATTTGCTGGCCGGGTGTCTTTTCCGCGGCCGCCGCTGTCGACGGTTTGGCACGGTCGGCAACGTTGAAAAAGCCGCTTCTATAGCGAACACGCGCACCGGGCCGGGATACCCTCACCGTAAGCTGATTGAATTTACGTTTTGCCGGGTCGAACGTATCCGTGTCAGGTTCATATCCCACGAGATAATAGCTTTGGTCCTCGAGAACACGGCGCACGCCGCTGCTTAGGTCATTGTTGTTCTTAAAGACCAAACCGCCGGTCTCGTATGCAAGATAAGAAAGACCCTCCTGGGTATCCAGCAATTCATTGCTCCGCTGTGAGATGACATCGGCCATGCTTGAGCCGCTCATATCGTCCGCCGCGGTCGGACCGGTGTACTGCAGGCCGCGCGCGTCGACCGTGTAGAAAACGACCGATGACCGATTGGCAAGGTCCACGAGCTGACGCAGGAACTCGATCACCCTGCCCTCGAACTTGTTTCCGTTCTGATCGGTCTCAAACAGCTTGAAGCCGTCAGAAAACATGACAACGCTTTTTCGGCCAGGCAGTTCGCTCATTCCCTGGACAACGTACCGCAACGCGCCGAGCGTGCCCGTTGCGAAAACGCTCTCCCGAAACGACTCGACACTGTCGATCTGAGTACCGAACGTGGATTTCGAATCCAAGCTGTCAGCTTGGTTGTCCGTCGTATCGGCCGTGACGGTTCCGATCGGAGCGAAGGCACTGATCCCGCCGTTGCCGATCGGATTCCAGACAACGCGGTTTATGGCCGCGTAGAGCTGCTGTTTGTCGGATGTGAACTGCTGCAGCGCGCCGATCCCGGCGCCCGTTCGAATGATCGCGACCAGATCGCCGGGCTGCATTTGCTCATCGACATACTTCTTTAAAGCGCGGCGGGTGTAATACGCGCTTTCAAATGACAGAGACAGGTCATCGACGACAAGCGCGATGGTTCGATGGACCTGTTCAGGCCTCAGTATCGTTGGCGGAACAGGAACTCCCGGCGATGCCTTTTGTTCAGTTTTGGGCGACTCCGCAGGTTGCGGAGCAGAATTTACAAAGGAGAAATTCGATATCTTTTGCTTCTCGCCATTTTCATACACCTCTATTTCGTCCTGCCTGAGGTCGCGGATCGGCTTCCCGTCCTTATCGGTCACCGAAACGTCGATCTGGATCAGATTGGTCGAGATCTTTACTACATCGTCGCTTGGCGTAGGCGTCGGAACGGAACGGACCGTTTGGGAAAGAGCGGCGTTCGCGGCAAGAAAAATGACTGGAAGTGAGAGCCACGACTTCTTCATAATGTTCACCGAAAATAGGGGTGATGAGGTGTTTGCTATGATATTACTGTTTTGACGTTTCCCGAAAGCGAAAAGCCGTCTGGCAAACCGCTTATTTCCGTTAGCATCCAATCGCCTTACCTATGTTTCTTAATATGCTAAAAGTAGCCGCGCCTTTACTGACCATCGTCGTTCTACTGAATATCGGCTGCAGCGGCCAAACCGAGGACCAGGCGCTTGCAACCCTCAGGCAAATGACCAGCGGCGGGAAGCTGCCGCCTGAGAATGTCGTCCTCGACATCGAGAATCGATTTGCCGGGAAAAGAACGGGCGCTCTTGCCAAGCTCCTTCACGCGCGCATCCGCTATGAGCAGAATGATTTCGCGGGTGCGGCCGCGATATTAAATTCGGACGTTTTTGCGAAGAAGACGAAGCTCGCGGATCACGCGCTCTGGCTGCGTGGAAAGGCGCTCCAGCAGGCAGGCGATAATGCCGGCGCCGCCAAAGTATTTGAGGAACTGTTTCATTCGTATCCGGACTCTATCCGAATTCATGACGCAAAGCTCGCATGGGCCGCATCTGCGATCGCCAGCGGACGCGCTCTTGAAGTGCCGCCGATGCTCGTCGAGTACACGGAGAAGAACGACGTCGAGGCCTTGCTGGCTACGGCTAAGGCATATGAAGCCCAGGGCCCGCAGAACGAGGCCGCGCAATTCTACCGAAAGACATATTTCTACGGCGCAGGCTCTGCCGCCGGCAAAGAAGCAGAAACAAAGTTGACGGTGCTCGCACAGCCCCTCGCTGCGCAGAATGGCGAGGAGCAGTTGGCGAAGGCTGATCGCTTGCTTGCACAGAAAAACTACGCGGAGGCAGCAACGGCTTACGCTGATCTCGGCAACTCGATACCGTTCCCCATCACGCCGCAGATCCAGCTACGCCGGATAACGGCGTTTGCGAACGCCGGCAGAATGGCAGACGCGCAAGCTGCATTCGCCTCACTTCCGGCGAACGCGAAGGAACGTGAAGACGCATTCCGACAAATGGTACTCGGCTATGCGAAGGCAAAACAATGGCCGCAGGCCCATTCGACCGCCGATGCAATGAAGGCCGCTTATCCAGGCGGCCAGCTCGTCGCAAAGACATTCATTGACGCCGGCCTCGCGGCACGCGACGCAAAGAACTCGACCGAAGAAGGGTATTTTCTTAACACTGCGGTTTCCGCATTCCCGAACGCTCTTGAAGTAGCGAACGCTCAATTCGAGGCGGCATGGTATCAGCATGAGCAGAATAACCTGGCGGTGTCGTCGCAGATGTTCATCGATCACCTTGCTCGGTACACGGACAAGGACACTTCCAACCGCGGCAAGGCCGGCTACTGGGCAGCCAGAGATTCGCAGCGGTCGGGAAAGTTCGCTGAGGCATGCGCGCTTTATGACGGCGTCGCTTATCGTTACGGCTCCAATTGGTACGGATATCTCGCGCTTGACCGGCTGACGGCGATGAGAGCAGCCGGTCAATGCCGATCGACACAGCCGCCGGACGCGACGATCGCGAAGGCGGTGGCGAATCTTCGAATAGTCAATGTAGCCGCCGAGACCGCTGGCGAGCACGAACGCGAGCGTGCCGCGAAAAGCGACGAGCTGTCGATCGTGGGACTCTTTGACTGGGCGATCGACGAGCTTAACGAAGCGAAGAAGACTTCGAAGAACAGTCCCTCGATCAACATGGCCCTTGCACGCCATTATCGATGGAAGGGGGATAATACGGCCGCGTTCCTCGCTCTGAAGGACAGCTACCCCGATTACGCACAGATGTTTCCCGAAGAGCTGGGCCGTGAGGAATGGAGCATCTTCTATCCCCTCGTCGATTGGGCCGATCTTAAACGATGGTCTATCGAGCGCCGTCTCGATCCCTATCAGGTCGCGGGACTCATCCGCACAGAATCCGTCTTTGACCCCAAGGCAAAATCGCCCGCAAACGCCTACGGCCTGATGCAGCTTTTGCTGCCGACGGCTCGGACAGTTGCGAAGAAGTACAACTCATCTTCGATGCCATCCTCACCGGCGGATCTTTACAACCCGCCGCTGAACATCGAGCTCGGCACCGCCTTTTTGCGAGACCAGCTGGATAAATTCGGCCGTATCGAATACGTTGCGATCGCCTACAATGCAGGTCCCGGACGCGTCGCCCCGTGGCGTGCGTCGCTGCCGCCCGAAATGGACGAATTCGTCGAGGCGATACCCTTCAAGGAAACAAAGGCATACGTCCAGGGCGTGATACGCAACTCCGCGCAATACCGCCGCCTCTATGACGAAAACGGCAACTTCAAGCCAAATGTCGGCTCACGCCCGCTGCGAGGAGAGATCGATTCGAAGTCGCGAGATGACCTGACGGCGACGTTTCCAGATCTCGTCGTTGATGACAATTCGGGAGAATAATTGTTGTAATACGGTATAATTATGGTATATATTTGATATGGAGTTTGAGTACGATCCGCCGAAGAGCGCGTCTAATTACCTCAAACACGGTATTGATTTCGAGGAAGGACAAAACCTCTGGAAAGACGGGCGCGGTGTTGAGATCAAGGTTGGATCTTCCGCGGAACAGAGATCGGTATTCATTGCTCGTTACCGTGATAAACATTGGACAGCAGTTTTTACCTATCGTAACGATCGAATTCGATTGATCTCGATCCGCCGGGCCCGCCTCAAGGAAATAATGCTTTATGATAACCGCTGAAGAATTTGACGAAATATTCGACCGGGGTGAGGAAGACATCATTCAGTACCTCGACCTTAAATCAATGCGTCGGGTAAATCAGGAACCCCAACGCGTAAACATTGATTTTCCGAAATGGGTCGTGAAGCGATTGGACGAGGAGTCACAACTGTTGGGTGTGTCCCGGCAAGCTCTCGTCAAGCTCTGGATCGCGGAACGCCTCGAGAAAGTCTAGGCGGGGAAGTCGATGAAGGTTTCCTATTCATGGATAGGGATCAGAGTCATTCTTCTGCTACCCCTCTTCGCTCTGCTCTTGGTACCAATTGATTATTTCGACGGATTGCCTGGATGGTTGAGCACGTTTGCTTACCCGCCTGCATTCTTTATCACTTTCATTTCCTTTTTTAGTCTATTGAACGATGGCATTAAGGCTGTATTTCCGAAAGCAACAATCGAAGAAGCTCGCGCTTGGGAGCTGCACAGGATGCGGGGCAAATCACGCTTTGTCTGGACGTTTACTTTAGCGGCCGCGGGTCCGGTTTCTTTATTCTTGGGATTTCTTATCTATGAACCGGCACGCCAGACGGGTTACTCAGCACCACTGTATATCTTTCTTTGCTTTGTGGCCATTGTCGTTTTCGTCGCTTTGATCGGAATAGGTCGCGCGACGTGGGATCACTTCGAACGCCGCCACGGTGAAGCGATCGAGTCAGTAGAAACTACGCAGGCAGGTCAAGAGACTGCTCCAGACACCTAGATAAGTTCCGTTTTTCTTCCAGGGTGATCTCGTCAAGATATTTCCGCGGATTGCCGCACATCCAGCACGAACACAAACAAGGCGATCGAGCGATTTGACCAATTCGGCGCCGATCATCGCGATGCGACCCGAAGTAGTAGTCCTTAACCCGTTGTTTCTTCCTAAACAGTGCATGCCTGCGAAAGGCTCGCGTCCGTTTGATGCTCATCCTTAAGGCACCTTCTTCCACAGCGTCGCGGCAAAAAACCCGCCGTAGTCTTCAAAACCAGCCGCGTCGGTCGCTTTAGAAAGATCTATCTCATACTTGCCCTCGTGAAAGGGAAGGGAATCGACGGCAAAGTTCCCGCTTCGCGTATCACGTACGGACGGATACTTGAAGGTCAGCTCCATCGTCTTACCGCGAAGCGTCAGCTTCAGAGTGGATGCTTCGCCCCCAAAGTTGCACATTCCGCCAGTCGCAAGCATCTTTCCCGTCTTCAAAAATGTCCCGAGTTTAGTCGGCATTTTTAGCCCGGACGTACGGTAACGCGTGGTGTGGTCACTGATCTCCCATTCGGCGTAGGTGCCTTTGCCCGAGCCCGTAAAACTTAGCCTCGTCGAATTCGCGTTCATCAACTTCCCTTTAGCGTCGCGAACAAAATAGGTCAGGTGGCTGCCCGGACACAGCTGGGCGTGGGCGCTCGCCGCCAAAAAGCCGACAAAAAGAATGATCAGGAGAGTTTTGATCTGTCTCATTACCAACCTCCAGAATGTGGCCGAATATAACCTTGGGAATATTGGCTCAAGGGTATATGATTTCGGAAAAATGTTACAAGAGACTTTTTTGTACCGCGACCCTAGGCAACGCAGTGCGGTCGTCAGTGTGCTTTTGTTGTGCGTCATTTGGACCACTTCGTGCAGATCAGGCGTGCGGCAGTCGGAGCAAGCTCAGCATTCGCACCGATCGGACCAGAGCCTCATCGAAAGCTTTCAGACGAACGGGAAAGATTTTGAGCAGGTCTTAAAATGGCTGAAAGAAGACAAAGCATACCAGCCGATCGGCGATCATAAGGAAGGAGAGCCCCTTCTTGAATCGAAATGGATCACATTGGATTCCCCAAAGACCGCCGAGGACGAAAAGTACATGGCGGTTTTCCGCAGGCTTGGTATCGCTACTGCGTTCGCGGCGAGAAAGGACGGGAAAATCGACAACGTCGAACTGACCGCATCAAGATCTGAGTTCTCCTACAGAATGAAGGAAGAGGATATCCTGGATCGCATCTTCGGCACGGACAGACACAAGACGAGTTCCACTAAGGGCTACTACTGGAGGGAGTGTATTCCCTGCAGCGATGATGAGGTGCCTAAAAACAGACGGATCAGCTCTTCAGATGGCGGCGTCACAATAACCTATTGCAAACCGTGCGGCACGCCAAAAAACCCTGATTATCTTGAATGGATCGAAACCGCGCCGGATCTGGACCGATATAACGGCGCAACATACCTGCCGGGGATATATCGTTCGCTCGGCAATAATTGGTACCTGTACATCGACACCACCAATGACGAGCCGCGTGGCGAGTAGAGCTATAAATTCCGCAAAATAAAATCGGTCATCATCGTATACCAATGCTTTAGCTGCGCGGGGTTGGTGACGCCGTGCCGCGCGGTTGGATAAAGCATCAGGTCGAACTGCTTATCGGCCTTTTGAAGTTCGAAGGCAAGCTGCGTCGTATTCTGCAGGTGAACATTATCGTCGATCTGGCCGTGAATAAGCATCAGACGGCCTGAGAGATTCTTGGCCGCGCGGAGGACGGAAGTGCGTTCATACCCCTCCCGATTGTCCTGCGGCGTGAGCATGTAGCGCTCCGTGTAGACCGAGTCGTAATTGTGCCAGTCGGCGACGGTCCCGCCCGCTATACCGATCTTCCATGCGGTGCTGTGAGTCAGCGCGTAGCTCGTCATAAAGCCGCCGTAGCTCCAGCCGTGCAGACCGATGCGCGAGCCGTCGATGTATGGCAGCGTTTTTAGATAATTCACGCCGTCCTCAAGATCACGAAGTTCCAACTCGCCCAGCCGCTTGTAAACGGGCCAGACAGATTCCTCACCTTTACCGCTCGCCGAGCGGTTATCAAGCACCCAAATTACGTAGCCCTTTTGCGCGAGGAGCTGAAACCACATTCCACGATTGCCGCCCCAGCGATTCGCGACCTGCGGAGCGTGCGGACCCGAGTATGTGAACTCAAGCACCGGATATTTCCTTGACGGGTCGAAATCCGGCGGCTTGATCATCATCGCCTCCATTTGAAATCCGTCGCGCGTCGTTACGTTCAGGAATTCCGGTCGGCTTAAATGGTACTGCGCGAGCTCATCGACGCGATTCTCGTTAATAACGCGCACGAGCGAACCGTCTGCATTGAATAACCGTGTTTGCGTCGGGTCGTTAACGTCGCTCCAATTCTCGACGTACCGGGAAAAGTCCTTATTAAATCCGGCCGCGTGCCAGCCGTCGCCTTTGGACAGCCGCTCGACACCGCCCTGTGTGAGGCTAACGCGATAGATGTTTTCGGCTATCGGCGAATCTTTGGTCGCAGAAAAATAGACCCAGCCATTCCTTTCATCGACGCCGTAAACAGTTCGCACTTCCCACTTGCCGCCGGTGAGCTGCCGCTTTAGCTGGCCGTCGGGGCCGTATAGATAAAGATGCCGCCAGCCGTTTCGCGCCGACTGCCAGATGATCGAACCGTCCTGTAGAAAAAGTGGGTTGTCGTAAACCTCCACCCAGGCCGGACTCGTCTCTTGCAGCACTTTGGTGACCCTGCCGGAAAGGTCTGCTGAATTCAGATCGAGAAATGTCTGCTCCCGATTCAATGCCTGAAACGAAACGAACCTGCTCGTAGGCGACCAGGCGACGCGGGCGATCAGCAGGTCGTCAGGC
>JAFAOW010000160.1 GCA_019247455.1 Acidobacteriota bacterium
GAGCGACGCGGAACTCCCAGCCGAGATCAGGCAACAGATCCGGGAGAGTTTAAAGAGTGCGCTGCATAACGCCGCCGGATTGATCGTCTCGGACTATGGATACGGTGCGGTTTTTGAGCAGATCGTGTCCGAAGCAAAGGCGATCTGCGACGACAGCGGCATCGTCGTGGTCGTTGATTCACGGCATCGGCTCGTCGAGCTCGCTCAGGGGGCACACGCCACACCCAATCAGGAAGAGCTGCAGGCGGTCCTCGGCGACGAGCCGTCGGGAAAGAACTGCTCCAGACTTCGCAGCGATCTGGGCCTTCGATCGCTGCTAGCCACGAACGGCAATAAGGGAATGATGCTTTTCACCGCTGAAAGCGATCCGGTGGAGCTGCCAGCGGTCGGGTCAACTCAGCCTGTCGATGTAACGGGAGCCGGTGACACCGTTATCGCCGCGTATTCATTGGGCCTCGCGGCCGGGCTTCCAAACGCGGATGCAGCCCGCATAGCAAACCACGCCGGAGGGATCGTTGTAATGAAGCACGGCACCGCGACCGTATCACCGCGTGAGCTCATCGACTCCATCGAACACAATGAGCCCTCATCTACGGCAAACAGTGCATGACAACTTCGTCCGCATCCATAGTAGATAGAGCCGAATTGATCACGCTCGTGCAAGCGGCGCGTTCCGAGGGCAAAAAAGTCATTTTGGCGAATGGCTGCTTTGACATACTTCACGCAGGCCATGTTCGATATTTGACCGCGGCGAAGGGCCTCGGCGGCTTTTTGGTTGTGGGGATCAATTCTGATCAACAAGCGAGGCGCCTCAAGGGCGAGGGACGGCCATATGCTCCGGCAAATGAGCGAGCCGAGGTGATCGCGTCGTTAAAGGCCGTCGATGCAGTGACTATCTTTAATGAGCCGACCGTCGAGGAGTTGATCCGAGCCATCCGGCCGGACATTCATGCCAAGGGAACGGACTACACAGCGGGATCGGTTCCAGAAGGTGATGTGGTACGCGAGTGCGGCGGACGGGTGGCCATCGTCGGCGACCCAAAAGATCATTCCTCGACAGACCTGTTTGCAAGACTGGGTTGAGTTAGGTTAATGTGGGCCGCCCGAACAAAGGATGAGCTGATCATCGAGGTCTGGGAAAAACTCGATTGCGACAGTGTAGGCGCGGCCGAGGTCGAGGCGATAGAGGTCGTTTTGAACGAGCAGTTCGGGCCGGGCGCCGTTGATTCACCAATGGAGATCGCGAGGGTCGTCGCGGACGAGGGGGCTGAACTCCGGCATTCCGAGCTGATGGAACTGTGGGTGGCCCGCGCGACCGACCGCCCCTATGATGCCGCGTTGCGAAATGTGCTGGACGTTTCTGAAATGCGGTCTGCTCTAAGATCGATCCGTTCTCTCGACAACCTTAAAAAGAAATACGGCGCCTCGGGCGATAAAGAAGGGGTAAGACTTGTACGCGACATCGCGATCCGAGGTAGAGACTTGGCGCGCGAGACGGCGGAGCGACGCCAGGTCGATGTATTGTCCCGGCAGATAAATACCGAGATAGCCGAGTGGTTCGCCCTATGGCTCCAGTCATCCGCGGCCTTTGACAGCTGGATCAAACTGCGGCTCTCATCGAGTGATTTTAGGACCAGATTCGGCGATGTCCCGGATGTATAAATGAGAAGATTCTTCGCGCCAAAAAAAAGCTTTCGAGACGGCCTCGTGACGTTGTCTGAAGATGAATCTCATCACTTGCGCGACGTGCTGAGACTGGGGGTAGGAGATGACGTGCATATTTACGACGGCGAGGGACGAGAGTTTGCGGCATGCGTCACCTCGGTCCACAAGCACAAGGCAACTCTCCGGATCGGCGATGAGGTCCCGCCGAGCTCGCCCGAATCGCCGCTCGCCCTCACTCTCGCAGCCGCGCTGCTCAAGGGGGACAAATTCGACCTTGTTGTTCAAAAGGCCGCTGAGTTGGGCGTGACCAAGCTCGTTCCCCTTTACTCTGTTAGGTGTGCGGTGAGAAAAACCGATATTTCAAACCGTATGGTCCGATGGCATCGTATTGCCCAGGCGTCCACCCGGCAGTCGGGAAGGGCCCAGAATATGAAGATCGCGGATCCAGAAGGCCTACGAGAGTTTCTCGAGGTCTGTGACCCGGAGTCCACGATCCTGTTTTCCGAGCGCGATGGCAGGAGGCTGCCGCAGGATTTTGCGGGCAAAAAAATGACCGCCCTCGTTGGACCAGAGGGCGGTTGGGATGACGCTGAATTAGAGTTTGCGAAGAGTCTCGGCCTGAAGATAGTTACCCTCGGCGGTCGCGTGGTAAGAGCCGAAACAGCGGCGATCGCGGTCACGGCCATCCTTCTTCACAGATTCGGCGACATCAATTAGTTTCCCGGTCCATTCTTCGGCCGGTAGAAGGCATCGCCCCGCTGAGACAGCTTCGCCTTATCGGCTATTGTCCGCAGCGCCGAATCAAGAACCTGCTGGTTACCGATCTTGAAGCTTGCCGTCCCCTTAACATTCTGCATGTCCTCGTCATCATACTGCAGGACCAGGTATCGTTTCTTGCTCTTGATCAATCGCGCGAAACCGGCGCCCGGCAGCGGAATATAGCTGATCACGGTGCCGGTGGTCGATGTGACTGATTCGGAATTCGGGTACGTGACCATGATGGCGTCGTAAGGGATGCCGAAGAGTTCCTTATTATCCTTGCCGATGAATACAAGCCGGTTTGAGGAATCATCGAACTTGAGAGCGCCGTCGGTCTTCTTACTGTAGCCAAATACACCTCCCTCGTACTCGGCCTGAACAACGGGCGCAGCCGGCTTCGGCGGAGCCGGTATGTTTGCCGTCACTCGCGGCTGTGAATAAGCGATCGTCGACAAGCAAAATGCAGCAGTTGCCATAAACAATAGTCTTTTCATAACTTTTCCTTTACTTCTGGAGAAGCGGATAAGCTAATAGACGCTTCGCAATGACCATTGGTTGTTAATTAGGCCAAAGAAACGGACTGCGGGAGGTACTTTGCCAGCCTTTGTTCGGCGATTTGAATGTAGTCTCTCGATACCTCTGAGCCTAGCCACCGTCGACCAAGCTGATGAGCCACCTTCGCGGTTGTCCCGCTACCCATAAAGCAGTCATAAACAAGCTCCCCTGAGCCGGTCCAGGTGCGGATCTGGTCTTCCACAAGCTTTTCGGGAAAAATGGCCGGATGTTGAAAGGCGACCTTGTCAACGGAACTCGAAGTTCCGACATTGTAGTAGAAGATATTGCTTAATTTCCTTTCGGACTTGATCTGGCGGCCGATGTCTTCGTCAGGAACATTTCCTCGGCCGCGTTCTGTAATGCGAAACGCCTTTATCTTCGTGCCCGCTGATTTCGTCGGCTCCGTTATAGGGTTGAAGGTTTTTGGACTGCCTTTTGAAAAGCAGAACATGTACTCGAACGCTTGCCTATAACGCTTGCCGCAGTCGGATGGGATCGGGTTGTTCTTGGCATAGATCATCGTGTCATGCACCTTGAAACCGGCTTCCTGAAAGATGAGGGCGTGTCTGAAACTTGTGAGAGTTTCGTCGCCATCCACCGTACGGTCGGCAACCACCCAAATTACAACGCCGCCTGGCTTGGTCTTCCGCAGAAGCGATCCAGCGATCTTCTCGACCGGAAAGTGATAGCCATTGTAGTCGCGAAGGTCGTCGTAGGGCGGGCTCGTGATCGTCATGTCGATCAGCTCGTCAGGCATTCGACGAAGCGTCTCGAGACAGTTCTCGTGATAGATATGTTCGAGCTTTAACCTTCGTGGGGCCATGCTGATAGGAATTCGGCTAGAAATGCTCTGTTGGGTTTTTGAGATTCCTGCTCGAGAAACTCGCGAAAAGCTTCTTGCTCAAAAAAATACCTCTCTCCGCTCAACGCCCCGGCAAAATAGACAACGCGTAACCACACAAGGTATGTGTTGAGCACGTCGATCTGGTTGTATTCGATGATCTTTGTGAGATCGCCATCGAGCCAAAGGTCCACGACCTGGTCGCCCTTGACATCGATCTTTCCCGGATAGCCGCAGAGCTTTGCGAGCTCGTCGAGCTTGGGCGTCATCTCCCGCCTGCCAGAGAAGAGCTTGATCAGATCCAGGTGGTCCTCATTGTCCCACTTTTTGAAGTAATCGTTGCCCTCCCAAGGCTTGTCGGGACGGCGACAGAAATCGGGAGCGGCGATCTCGTTTATCAGAGCCCGCTGGATGAGGACCTGCACATCTGATTCGGACGAATTGAAGCCAACGAGCTGCGGGCAGCGCTTCCCCACCCAATAAAGGAATTTGCGAATGATCTCAGATTCGTCTTTCGCATCGTCGTGTACCGGAAGCTCTGGAAGAGAATACAATCCGAATTCGACGACAGGCTCACGTTCGCTATTGTAATACGCCTTTCGCGACAGGAAAGCGATCGAGGCCACACGCGAGAACATGTATTTAACGAATGGCCGAGGGTTCTTCTCAGCGTCATAATACGCGGCCTTTTGCCACATCGCATTCATTGCCTCGATCTCCGTCATTTCCCCCGGCAGGCCATAAAGTCGTCGCGAGCCATCGGCGTCGGGCACCCATTCCATGTCAAAGAACAGGCAAAGCTCATTGATCGGATTTTTTAGCATGCGGAGCGACGAGAACTGTGTACGAAACAGATTTTAACACACGGCGCGCTTCGCCTAAAGGACGTTGTTCGCATTCACACGATATCGTTACCCGTAGACTGATATCGTATTGCGGAAACGTCTGGACCTATACGTTCAAGCTCGTAAGTTGTTACAAACATTGATTTATGAGGTTTGGCACAGTCGTTGCGAATAGGAGTGCGTCTATGCTTTCGGGCAGAATTTTATTGGGGAGAGACAAAGCAATGAAAAAGATCATAAGCACATTCATCATGATGTCGGTGATGGCGATCGCGGTGCCGATGCTGCCGACGACTGCGGTCGCGGCCACGGCTTCGAAAGCCGTCGAGACGAAATGCTATCGCACAGCGTCGGGAGCCGTTCGATGCTATAAGCAGCCGAATATCTATCAGCGTCACCGCAAGGCGTTCAATCTGGCAGGAGGAGCGATCCTCGGCACGATCCTTGGCGGCGTGTTCGGCGGAAAGAAGGGGGCTTTAGTTGGTGCTCTAGCGGGTACGGCGGGCGGCGCGATATATACGCACTATCAGCGGCCGAAAAACTACAGGCGGTACTATCGTCCGTAACGCTTGTTATATTTAAGACTTGAGCCTCGGCACATGCCGGGGCTTTTTTGCCTTTGGACATTGAGGGATATGTCATTTAGAATGCTCAGAAATCTTTACACATCAACTCTTTTGTTGAAGATCATATATGAAAAAGACCCTTCTGAGACATTCGCTCGCTTTGCTGGCAGCAGCGCTTTTGTGCGCGTCGCTGGGCTGTGGATTGGCGGATAAGTTGCGTTCGGCGTCGAACACCAGTTCTACGCCGTCGAATGGCACTTCACCATCGAACAGCAGCACCTCGCCTTACGACCCAACCAAAACCAATGGCCCGAAGCTCTATGAAAGCGCAGACCAGATCCATCAGTTCGTCGCGGCGCTGACCGCGGCTGTAGGCTCGGACAACCCGAACCTGCTCAAGCTTTCGTTTTATGACACCTATGCCAGCGCTGAAGTGCAGGATCCCAACAAGCCCGACAATGTTGACGGCTATTCATGGCGCGACGGAAAGCTTTCGCCGCCCGCACCCGTAAAGATCATCGGCGACGGCAAGATCAGCGATAACGTCTTTCCACTCAAGGATGTGAATCTTGATGGGCTGCCCGCTCTTACTAAAGAGGTAATGGACAAACTCAAGGACGTTGAGGGTGGTACGATGATCGGGTACGTCGTGAGCCGAAATCTGCCCTTTTCAAAGGATATTCACATCGACCCGTTGACCAATGCGACACGAAAGTCGGTCTATAGCGAGGCGGACAAGGACGCGAAACTAAAGAAGTT
>JAFAOW010000079.1 GCA_019247455.1 Acidobacteriota bacterium
GCTCGCTTGGTGTACAAGAGGGCCGCATCGTCGCCAAGGGCTTTGGCGCGAGCGTTCCGGTCGCGCCCAACACGACAGTTGTCAACCGGGCGAAGAACCGCCGCGTTCAGCTTATCCTGACGCTGCCGGTCGGAAACTAGCTGGCGACTAGTGCATAAGCCCGCACACGTTAGTAACGGCGGTCACTGGACGTGGAAGCGGCGCACGCTGCCGGTTTGAAATTGTTCTACCCGATTCATTGGCTTTGGCGCATGGTCATGAGACCTGGTCCACCCGGTTTTAGTCCGGAACCCTTCAATACGCAACTTTTGCTCCCGATTTGCGTGCAAATCTAGTGCGCCCGTTGCCATCCAACCATATTGGGCATAGACTGAGTCGAAATGTCGGAACGCCGCGCAAGAATAAAGAAAAAACTGCTTCATGCCGGCGGATGGCAGGCCGCGAAGCACGTCGCCAAGGCCATCCCGTTGGGTGGAACTGCGGTCGCTGTCGCACTTGTCGGCGTTGACATCAAGAATAAGGGCGTCGTGAAAGGGCTCGTCAATTCCGGCATCGACGCGATCCCGTTTGTCGGGCTCGCAAAGAACGCCGTTGAGCTTGTCACAGGGGATTTTATCCCGGACAAGAAGGAAAAAAGTAGAAGACGATGAAGAGCATCAGATCTCTGTGGTACATCATTTTGGCGGTGTTCCTCCTTGCTGCGATCACGGTTTCCGCCGCAGCCCAGGCCAAGAAAAGAACGCAGCCCAAACCGCTCGCGACGCCTCCCCCGAATGAGGCCGAGGTAGTGAGTCGGGCGAATGATTATCCGGATACTTCGTCTATCATCGTTCCCGTAGACAAGTCCGCGGCTACGGACAAAAAGCCCTCTGTGACTTCCACTCGCCTCACGGAACTCGAGGCCCGCATGAAAAAGGTCGAATCCGAGAAGAACGAGACCTATGATGAAAAGCAAAAGCGGATGCTTCTCAATCTCGACATCCTCACGAAGGCGGAGGCCAGATCTGAGGGGCTGCGGAAGCAGATGTTCGACATGGTCGAGAAGGAAAATTCGATCAAGACGCGTCTCGATCAGATCGACTATGAGAGCCGTCCCGAGGTGATCGAGCGTACCCTCCAGCTCGCTGGCTCGTTACGTCCCGAGGAAGTTCGAGACTCCAAACGAAAGGCTCTTCTTGCCGAAAAGGCGAACCTCACCGCGCTTCTGGCGGATGTCCAGTCTACCCGGGCTAACCTGGCTAGTACACTCCAAAAATCCGACGAGCTCGTCGAAAAACTTCGAGACAAGCTCGAAAAAGACATCAACGACGCGCTCGCAAAAGACGACAAGCCCGATCTGGATAATTAACGATAATTGTCCTTGGAATTCTGTATCGCCCCGCTTTGTCGGGGCTTTTTGTTTGCAAGAAACGCCGCACATGAACGTTCAATAAGTGTCAACACCAAGGCATTTCTCTTCCGTGCCGAAAAATCCGGAGTTTATAAGCATGAAATTCAGATCGTGTGCGGCTTTTCTTATAATGGCTTTTTCAGCCCTCGGCCTGGCGATACGTGCCAATGCTCAAGGCGTTATCATCCCGATCATCTGCGACGTCAGGCCTTGCGGCCCGCGGCCCGTCAATCCGCAGCTGCCCAATGCCCTTCCCGTTAGATCGATCAAGCTCGACGTGAAGATCAACGGCCAGGTCGCCACGACGCACGTCGAACAGGTCTTTCGCAACGACACGCAATACACGCTCGAAGGGACGTACTTTTTCCCGATACCCGAGACGGCGTCGATAGTGGAATTCGCCATTTGGGAGAACGGCAAGAAACTTGTCGGAGAGGTCCGATCTCGCGAGGAAGCGCGACGCATCTATGACGAGATCGTTCGTAAACAGCGCGATCCGGGTCTGCTAGAATACGCCGGCAAAGATCTATTTCAGGCCTCGATCTTCCCCATCCCACCGAACTCCGACAAAAAGCTCGAGCTGACCTATTCGCAGGTGCTAAAGGCCGAGTCCGGAACAGTGGCTTACAAGTATCCTCTCGGGACGGGCCATAATGTGTGGCAGCCGCCGATTCGACGCCCGCTGCCTATGGAAGATATCTACTATCCTATGGGGCCGCCGCCTGCTTGGAAATACGAACAGCAGTTCGGTACGGTATCCGGCACTATAGAGATCGTGGGCAAGGAAGCGTTGAGAAATATTTATTCGCCGACCCACCAGATCGACGTGAAGCGTAAGGGCGAATCGGCGGCTAACGTGTCATTCGAGACAAAGAACAACGATTCCGACTTTCAGCTTTTCTATGGGGTCTCCGACAACGATTTTGGAATGTCGCTGGTGACTTATCGCGAGCCAGGAAAGGACGGCTACTTCCTGCTGATGCTCTCGCCAAAAGATGATATCTCGGAAAAAGAGCTCGTCAATAAGGACATCGTATTCGTGCTCGACACGAGCGGTTCGATGGCGGACGAAGGGAAGATCGACAAGGCGAAAAAGGCCTTGCTGTTTGGTATAAGAACGCTTCGCGACGGTGATCGGTTCAACGTAATAAATTTTGCAGGCGAGGAACACCTGATGGAGCGCGGCCTTATAACCGCGAGTGCGGATGGGAAGAAACGCGGCGAGGAGTTTGTGAACAGACTCCAGCCGTCCGGCGGTACTAATATCAACGATTCGATCATTCAGTCGCTGAGACAGTTCGATTCTGATGACCGGCCAAAAATGCTCGTCTTTATGACCGACGGTCTGCCTACGGTCGGCGAAACAAATGTGGACAAGATAATTTCTAACCTCAGATCAGCGAAAAAAGTGGATGTGAGAATATTCCCATTCGGCTTTGGCTATGACGTCAACACGACGCTGCTTGACAGGATCGGTTCCGAGAACCAGGGCGTCTCAGATTACGTCCAGCCAAAGGAGGACCTCGAGGTAAAGGTCTCCAACTTCTTCACTCGCGTCAGTTCGCCGGTCCTCGCCGATCTCGATCTGGATTTCGGCCCATTGCTTACCGAGTACACGTATCCCCGCAAACTCACAGACCTTTTCCGGGGAATGCAGATGACTGTAATAGGCCGGTACAAGAATACGAACGACCTAAAGAACATCACACTAAAGCTCACCGGAAAGGTTGGCCGCGAGACGAAGACCTTCAATTACACGAACCTCGACTTCCCGTCGAGATCCGAGGACAACAGTTTTCTTCCGCGTCTTTGGGCCAGCCGCCGTGTCGGCTGGCTGCTCGAACAGATCCGCGCGAACGGCGAGACCAAGGAGACCCGAGAAGAAGTTATCGAGCTTGGTACGCGATATGGCCTCGTTACTCCGTATACGTCTTACCTGGCCACCGACGGCACGATGGCAAACGTTCGACAGGACATGCCGATGTCCGCGGATATCGGCAGAAGCGCCGGCACCAAGGTCGCGGAGAAATCGGGTTCGGGGGCGGTCCGAATGAGCACGCAGCAGAATGCGATGCAGCAAAACACTGGGGTCTACGCCGCTGACGACAAGGACGAGCGCGACCAGATCGTGATCCGCAATTCCGCGATGAACCAGTTCGTCGGTAATAAGAACTTTATCAATACCAGCCAAGGAGCCCCGGCATGGGTCGATTCTGATTTCAAGGCTGAGCAGAAACTGCCCGAGGTTACGATAAAATTCGCGAGCGACGAATACTTCGCGCTCATCACGCGGGAGCCGGAGCTTGCTCAATACCTATCACTGGGTAAACAAGTTACCATTGTTTGGAAGGGCAAGGTCTATAAGATCACAGATACAGGAAGCGGGAACTGACCGGGCTCCTCATTCGTACGAAAGGAAAGGTGATTTTTGGCAAGTGAGTATTTATCATTGCCGGAGGTCACTTTTCCCTTATTCCAAATATGTTGGCTAGAGCATTCTCGATCATACTTCTTATCTCCCTTTGGGGCGTCGTTGGCTTCGGTCAGTGGTCGGCGCTGCCATCAGGCGTTACCAACGACCTCGTTGCCGTCTTCTTCACCTCGCCCGACAGGGGTTGGATCGCTGGGGACGGAGGTTTTCTCGCTTCGACCGCTGACGGCGGTAGGTCCTGGACGCCCTACGATCTTGGGACGACTGAGGACATCAATGAGATCTATTTCCGCAATGACAATAACGGCTATCTCGTAGCGGGTCGGAAGATGTTCGTAACACAGGACGCTGGCAGGTCGTGGCGCGAGACAAGGATCTTCAGGCAAGGCGATTTTGGCTCGGGCCGGCCTGAGTTTCTGAGCATTCGATTTTCCGACAAGAAAAGGGGATACGTGGTCGGGTCCGTACTTCGCACACGGGCCGGGGAGGACGTCGTTACCGACTCCCTGTTAATGCGGACTGAGGATGGAGGCGAGACATGGCACCGGATTCCGGTCCCGAGCAAGACCGAGCTCTTTCATCTGGATTTCGACGGCAACTCGCGAGGCTGGATCGTCGGCGACAACGGAGTGATCCTTGCTTCGACGGACGAGGGAAATACCTGGACAAAACAGGCCTCAGGTACCACGATGCCGCTTTACAATGTCGATTTTCGCAGCGCGACCGAGGGCTATGTGGTCGGGAAGGGAGGCACGATCCTCATGACGCAGAACGGAGGGCTTTCGTGGCAACCTATTCGGACCCAATTCAAGGAAACGCTGATGCGTGTGGACTTCGTTGATGATAAAAATGGCTGGATCGTCGGCTACAACGGTGACGTGCTTCGTTCAACCGATCGTGGCTTCACGTGGTTCAAGCAGAACAGCGGTACGACGAACCGCCTTTACGGATTGTTTATGGACAAGAAATTTGGTTTTGCGGTCGGTGCTAAAGGAACCGTGCTCAGTTACAAAAAGTGATCACCTGTTCGCGAGGCGCCTCACTTGAGCGGCCGCCTGTGCGAGTTGTCCCGCACGCGGCAGGACTGCAACCGCCTTCGCGACTTGCGGATCATTCTCAGTAAGCACCTGGTCGGCCGACAAACTGCCGTTCGCGGCCATGACCAGCTCGTATCGCAAGCGCTCGCGGATGAATTTCGTCTCCGATGCCACGGCCACATTAGAAATACCAGATGATTTCTCGGCCCTGACATAGTCGGCAAAGCTCGCTATCAGGCTATCGCTCACCCACATGTCGCCGCTAAGAACACGTTTCCCGTAGTCGTAACTGGACACGCGGTAGACCTCCTGACCGCCGATTCGTCCATTCGCGACGTCACGGGCGAAAAAGAAGATAGGATCCAGCAGCGCGGATTGTAAAGGCGTTATCTCATCTGACTTGACCTTTTCATCCGGTTGGATGCCGTCCCCTCCGTAGACTCTTCTATCTGTGACTGTGCGAGCCTCAAAGTATCCGGCTGCGGCCGCATCGGTTTTGTGATTGAAGTAATCGTAATTATCCAAATGCGTGTAGTCCCGCTGGATGGAGCGGCCTGAAGGCGTTAAATAGCGAGCGGTGGTCAGAGTTAACCCATTTCGTTCGGGCAGATCGATCACGCTCTGCACGAGGCCTTTACCGAAGGTCTTATCGCCAACGATCATCGCCCGGTCATTGTCCTGCAAAGCACCCGCGACGATCTCTGAAGCGGACGCAGTGTTCTCGTTGACCAGAACCACGAGCGGCATATTCTCGGCGGTCACGTTCTTGGAATACCACTCGCGATTATCAATTCGCGATCGTCCCCGCTGCGTAACGATCAAAGTCCCACTCGGAAGAAACGTCTCGGCGACCTT
>JAFAOW010000081.1 GCA_019247455.1 Acidobacteriota bacterium
TTTGCCCCTGGCGCCGGGCCGGAGCCGATAGTTCGCAAACATGTCCGCCACGTAACCCGCTGCGGTCAACGCTCCGGGCTCACCGGTGCGGCGACCCTCGAGCTTGTCGGACGCGAGGTAGGCGATGTGCTTGCGGATGTTGGTCTCGGCAACCGAAGTGGCGGCGACTTGGGCCTTTTGCCCATAAGCGACAACGGCGAGGGAGGCGATGAAGAATAGACCAAGTAAGTACCTTCTTCTCATAGCTTTAGTTCACCCAATCTGCGATAAACACGTTCGTGTCGCCCTCTTTCGCGCCGTGACGGTTGGAGGCGAAGACGAGCTTCTTGCCGTTAGGCGAGAACATCGGGAATCCGTCGAACGACTCGTTGTATGTGATGCGCTCGAGTCCCGTGCCGTCGATATTGATCATGGCAAGGTCGAAGTTACGCTTTGACTTGTCGGTCGCGAAGTAATTCGTACAAAAGATGATACGTTTGCCATCGGGCATAAAGAAAGGTGCGAAGCTCGCCGCATTAAGATGCGTGATCTGCCGCTTGCCGGACCCGTCGGCCTTCATTATCCAAACCTCAAACGTAAGCGGTACGATCAGGTGCAGCTTCAAAAGGTCCTTATCCTTTTGGATCAATTTGGGATCGGTCGGGTGCGAGCCGCGATACACGATCCATTTGTTGTCCGGCGAATAGAATGCACCGCCGTCGTAACCGGGCTCGTTCGTGAGCTGCTTGACGTTCTTGCCGTCGATGTCCATCGAGTACAACTCAAGGTCGCCGGAACGATCGCTCGTAAAAACGATCTTTTTCCCATTCGGCGAGATGGTCGCCTCCGCGTCGTAGCCGGGGCTGTGAGTGAGGTTTTGGATGTTTGTGCCGTCAGGGTTTGCCGTATAGATGTCGTAGTCGGGATAGACAGCCCAGACGTATCCATACTTTGAGAAATCGGGTGGCGGCGGACATTCACGAGAGCCTCCGTGCGTTGAAGCATACAGCACCTTTTTACCGCCCTTGAAAAAGTACGAGCACGTGGTCCTGCCCTCGCCGTTCGAGACCTGACGAACGTTCGATCCATCGATGTTCATCGAATAGATGCGGTCGCACGGATTGCCGTCGCGCTTTGACTGGAAGATAAGCTGCTTTCCGTCGAAGGAGAAGTAGGCCTCGGCGTTTTCGCCGCCAAAAGTCAATTGCTTGATATTTGCAAGATGTTTCTCGCCGGCGACTTGCAGCGACCCGGGCTGCGCATACGCACCGATCATGCCGGCTACCAAAAGGGCAAAAAAACAGGGCAGTTTTCGCATAGTTAATATATATTATTAGCGTTTTCCGGGCAGTGCACGCATCCGAAACGGGCGATCCGGCGAAATAGCATTCTAGCAGTAATTGGATGCGGTTAGCCGCCTTTCGCTGCAAGGATCATCATGGTTTTTGAGACGAAAAAGGATGTACTCGACTGGTATGAGCGGCAGGAAAGGACGCTGACGCCCAAATACGTGAGTGCGATCGACTGGGCGGGTGTTCGATCACATTCGCTTGATGAGAAACTTGTTCCGGTGCTTTTTTACATGCGCGACGTTGAGACGCTGACGGACATGTACTACCGCGAGCTCCGGAGGACGCCGACGGGAAAAGACCCGCACATAAGCAAGTTCATGGAGCGTTGGGGAGTCGAGGAATTGACGCACGGTGAACTCCTAAACCGGTTCCTGAATGAGCTCGGATACGAAAGCGACGAGAAATGGCAGGATCAGGTCAAGCGAGCTGTTTCGCGGGAGTATCATGCTAATTCGTACATGATCACAACGCTCACCAACCTCGTTGGCAAGCGTTTTACGGCGACGCATATGACGTTCGGAGCTATACACGAGATGTCGACCCTTCAGGCATACCGACGTTTGAGCAAGATCGCAAGGCATCCCGTACTGACCTATCTGCTTGATGGCATCATTAGAGAAGAGTCCGCTCATTCAAAATTTTACTGGAGTGTCGCGCGGCTCGAGCTTGGACGCAGCAGGATCGCGCGCAGGCTCTCGCGTTCGATCATCGAGCACTTTTGGGCGCCGGTAGGCCAAGGCTCCATTCCAAAAGAGAGAACTGACTACACGATCGCGACCCTCTTCGGCGACGCTGCTGGGATCGACGTTGTGGACAAACTTGTTACGCAGCGAATACGACGACTTCCAGGATTTACGGATCTGACGAAGATCAACGAGACCGCAAAACGTATCGCCGCCGCGGCCATGCAGCCGGGCATCGCCTAATTCTTTTTATAGACTTCGAGACCATGCGTCTTTTCAAGACCGATCTTCCCTTGGTGTTCGGCATGGTCGAGATGCGCGATCGATTCCGAGATCGCAAGAAACCGGTGGACATCCTGCCCAAAGGAATCAGGGAAGAGGCGCTGTGCGACGTCATATGCGGTCACGCCCTCATTCGTGACGAGCGAGACGACGCGGCGCTGGCGTTCATCGATGGCGCTCACGTAACGGTGGAAGATCTCTTCAAAATCGGTTACCGGTTCCCCGTGTCCGCCATAAACCATCGTTGGTGAAAATGAGCGGATGCGCGCGAGGCTAACGAGATACTCAGCGAGAGACGGAAATCTTGTATGGGGAGCGACCGGATCCGGCGAGAGAATCGGATTTGGCGTAATTCGTTTCAAGACACAGTCGCCGCAGACGATGGTTCGATCCGCCTCTCGTATGAACGAGCAAGAACCGGGCGTATGGCCGGGGGTATGAAGTACTCGGAGCGAGCCGCTCGAGAATTCCAGCTCCATGTTGTCTGTAAGCGGCGTTATTTCGTTTTCATCGAGAGCATCGGTAAGAAGGCTTATCTCCTCATATAGAGACTGCATTTCTTCAAACACTGCATCAGGCACCCCCGAACGACGCATCAACTCGCGATGCTCCTCGCGGGCAAGTCTGCCGACAAGGTGTCCGGATTCCCAACTATGTAGGTATACGTCAGCATCTTTTGCTTCATCGCGGACCTGCCGGGCCATTCCGCAGTGGTCCTCGTGGGCGTGAGTAAGAACGATACGCCGGACATCAGCCAGCTTTACGCCATGCGAAGCGAGCTTCTCCCGCAGCACGCGAGTTGCCTCAGGCGTCTTAGGCCCCACGTCGATCAGCGTCAGAGGATCCTCTCGGATCAGGTAAACATTCACATCACCGACGTAAAATGGCGTCGGGATCGCGAGCGGAATGATCTTCATACCTGTTAAATCAATAGCATGCGAATCGGACAAAATACAGTCGTGCTTCAGAAAGCCATTAAAACCCTCCGGCCGGCGCGTCGTATCCTCCATAAAGGAGCCACTCAGGCTGAAGCTAAATTACAAAAAGATTACAGTTTGCTTGCTTCTGAGGGCGTTTATGGGGTACAAAGTTCACAGCAAAATCGTTTCCGTATCGTACTAGTTCGGCTGGACCTATTCTGAAGCGTTCCAATTTGTTCGTGGTAGCAGGTGTCGAGAGCAAAATTGGGGCTTCTTAAGAACCGGTCTTTTCTCCCGGCAATCGAACCGTACGCTCAGAAAACAAAGTTGAAGGAGATCATGATGAGAGTTTTTTCGACCCGATCGCTCGGCTTCATAGCGCGGCTTCTAGGTTCAATGGCGGCCGTCGTCATTCTGTCCATTCAGATCTTTTCCCAGACCCAGTCGGCCGCGGCTGATCTGAAAGGCCAGGTCACTGACGCCAATGGAGCCGTCGTTAGCGGTGTGACCGTAACAGCCAAAGGCGTCGGTAACGGCATCGTTCGCACTGCAGTTACGGATTCCGATGGTCGATATCAGATCATCGGCGTTCAACCCGGAGACTACGAGGTCACTGCCGAGGCAACGAATTTCAAAAAGGCCGTCTTCTCACCGGTAAAACTTACGGTGGGACAGAATGCCGAGCTAGCGATCAAGCTCGAGGTGGGTGAGCCATCAGTCGTGGTTAATGTGACGGGTGACGATGTGCCGCTGGTTGAAACGGCGAAGACCACTGTGTCGAACACGATCGATCAGGTCAGGATCCAGAATCTTCCGATCAATGAACGCAGCGCGACAGGGTTTGCTCTGACGATCTCCACCGTGGGCCGTGACAATGGACGTCCGGTCGGTCCCGCTCCGACCTCAGGTTTGAATATTGGCGGGCAGCGCGGACGTTCGACGCTTGTACAGGTTGACGGCGCGGACTTTACAGATAATTCGATAAACGCCGCGCGTTCTACCGTTTCGCAGGAGGCGGTCCAGGAATATCAGGTAACGACGAATTCGTACATGCCGGAGTTTGGTCGCGCGACGGGCGGTATCATCAATGTCGTAACCAAGCGCGGTACTAATGATTTTCACGGTAATGTTTTCGGCTTCCTTCGCGACAAGCGCATTCAGGAAAAGAACTTCTTCGCTCCCATTATTGACAACGACCCGAATAAGAAACCGGCGTTCACGCGTACCCAGTACGGCGCGACCTTCGGCGGACCGATCCACAAGAACGACATCTTCTTTTTCGGGTCCTATGAAGGGCACAGTCGGCAGGAGTCGGGCTTTTTCACGGGTGACATCGTCCAGGGAGCAACTCAGAGTGCGACCATTGGCTCGATAGTCCCGTTGACCCCCGGTGGGCCCGTGTCGATCAATCCGATCTCGCGAACGTTTTCAGGCCTCACCCAAGCCCAGGTCGATTACATTAATGGTTTAGTTACAACCGGTGTCGGGCAGCTCGGTAGCCTTGCCACCTTCAATGCTGGTGTTGCCGCTATTTGCACCGCGCGTACGTACGCGTTTTTTGCGTCGAGCGGAACGCAGACGGCTCTTAACGGAACAAATCCACTTCTAAGCCCAAATGACGGCAGTGTTTGTCCCGCCATCTCGCCGATCCTGCCCGGCGCAGTCGGGCAGCGCTTCCTCCTGTCCGGTACCCCGGTACCGTTAACAACGGACGCAGCAGGCAATTTGATCGCGTTTCGGCCGCTCGCCCAGGCGCCGCGCGTGTTTCCGATCTCGGAAAGGACCTCATTCTTTTCCACGCGCGTTGACGTGGCCGCGAATGCGAACAATCAATTGAATTTCCGATACGGCTACAATCCAAGCCATATCTCGGGAATTCAGGACGAGTCGCAGAATCAGGTGCTAGGTCAAAACGACTATTCTCGTACTGGTATCCAAACCCTGCACGACCTATCAGCAAGTGCTGCTTGGACATCGATCTTTGGCCACGGAATGATCAATGAGTTCTATTACAACTTCGGGCAGCGAAAGGCGAAGTTCGAATCAAAAGTTCCGAGCGTGGGACTGCAGCTCGCAGGGGTAGGATTCTTCGGTGCGAACCCCTTCTCGCCTGTCGATCGCGTCGAACAGCGGAACCAGATACGCGATAACGTCACATTCGCCCGCGGCGGCCACACGATCAAGGTCGGCGGTGATTTTAACAATATCGGTGGCAAGGCCCGCTTTGATCTGAACTTTCCGGGCATTTTCAACTTCAGTCAGCAGGCCTGCAGCCTTTTGATCACGGGATGTACGGGGCCCGCTTTCACCACCATCCAGGCGTATGGGCTCGGGTTCCCGAGCGTATTCTTACAGGGCTTTGGGGATCCCAACAGTAAGATCCATAACCGTCCGGTCGCTTTCTTTGCACAGGACTCCTGGAAGATCCAGCGCTTGACCCTAAACTTTGGTATTCGTTATGACTACGAGTTTACCGACCAATATGGACCGACCGCATTTAAGGATCCTCTGACCGGCATTACGCTTTCCGCGTCGGACGTGCAGACTGCGCAGGATGCGTTGAATGTCACTCAGGGGTTCCCACGAGATAAGAACAACTGGGCGCCGCGAGCGGGTCTGGCTCTCGACGTATTCGGAAACGGCAAGACCGTTATAAGGGGTGCCGCCGGAATGTTCTTTGATCACCCGCTGCTGGCGGTCGCCTTTAACTCGAATATCGCTGACGGGTCGCAACAGCAGCAGGCGACGCTCCTCCCGATCGGCGGCCCTTCGCCGACTGGCCTTTTTAATGCCTTCCAGGTATTCCACGGCACGGTTTGCGGAGTCGTGGGCTCAAATCCGGCGATCTGCGGCGCGGCCGTGACGCCTGGTGTGGCTGCATCGGCTAATTACCTGTACGGCCAGATGCGTTTCAACCCGTCGACCTTCACCGGCTTCGGCCCGATCCTCCCGTTTACTCTGCACGTCGCGAAGGACTTCCAATATCCGGAGGCGTTCCAGGCTAACGTCGGCATCGAACAGATGATCGGGAAAAACATGGCTGTCTCGGGCAGTTTTATCCTCGTAAACGCGAAGCATCTTGCTCACCCGCAGGACGTGAATATTGTTCGCACTGACCGCCTGGTCGGAAATTTCAACCGATTCTTCGGCTTTAACCCGACCAGTCTTTCACAGGCGGCTTTCGGTATCTCGATCCCTACGAGTGTTGCGGCCGGTCTTACGGCTTGTCCCCAGTCGCCTAACGGGTGCTTCACTAATGCTGTCGGCAGGACATTCGCGGTGATAATTCCCGGTATGATCGTCGCGCCTTATGTAGGACCCGGGGGAGCGCCGGACCTCAACAATAAGGTCGTCAACCCGATCATGGCGAATTACTTCCGCACGCTGGGGCCGAACTACTTCTTTATCGCATCGGCGTCCGGCGGTCTGGTCAGTAAAGCGATCTTTGACAGCCAGCTTGGGGGCAGCCTCGCAACAGCGGGGCCGATCAACCCTTATGCCGATGTGAATGCTCAGCTTTCTAACGGAAGCTCCCTCTACAAGGCGTTTAACATAGACATCAAGAAGAGGTTTACGAGCAGTTTTCAGTTCCTAGCTTCGTACACATGGTCGCACTCGATCGATGATTCGTCCGATCTGCAGACTTTGCTGAAGCCGCAGGACAACACGAATTTCGGGGCCGAGCGGTCGGACTCACTGTTCGACCAGCGGCATCGCTTCGTCTTTAGCGGCGTTATCACATCGCCCGATGCCTGGAGGTCACAGGGCGGATTTAAGAAGTTCATGAGTGACTTCACGGTCTCGCCGATCGTAGAGTTCGGTTCAGGCCGTCCGTTCAACATTCTCGCGGTAGGGGATGCGAATGGCGATTTTCAAAGTACGAATGAACGTCCGACGCAGCGTTCTGACGGTACGTTGTGTGCGACGGGTGTTGATCCGAGTTGCCAAACCGGTATTTTCCCGGCGAACGGTAATCTGCCGAGAAATGCAGGTATTACGCACAATTATTTCTCGATCGACGCGCGTGTCTCACGCAGGATCCGCCTGACGGATCGTGTCGGACTCGATATCATCGCAGAAGGATTTAACCTGACGAATCGTTTTAACGAGGCGGCGGCTAATCCCTTCTATCAGGTCGTTAACACCTTCAACCAGAGAAAGGGAAATAAATACTACAGCCAGCCGACCGCGGCATTTGACCCGCGGCAATTCCAGCTCGGCGTGAAACTTAGCTTCTAATTTTTTGAGGTATTGAAGCTGCTGGCCGGGGCCGTGAGTCCCGGCCTTTTTTGCGCTTGGGTCGCCGCGAGCGGGATAATCTTTTCTTATGCACCTGGTCACCGACGAGATCAAAGAGACAGCGCTTTCACTAGGCTTCGACAAGGTCGGTATCGTACGGGCGGAGGCTTTAACAGAAGAGGGCGAGCGGCTGCAAGATTGGCTGCGACGCGGCTTTCACGGCGAGATGGCATGGCTCGAACGCGAACCGGAAAAACGTGCGGAACCAGCCCTTCTTATGCCCGGGGCGAAGAGCGTGATAGTCACAGCCCTGAATTACTTTACCGACCATCCACACAGCCCATCTCAGACGACGGGCAAGATCTCTCGGTACGCATGGGGTGACGATTATCACGACGTCCTAAGAGAGAAGCTTGAGAAACTGTTGTCATTCATCCGCGGTGTCATTCCGGGTGTCGCGGCCAAGATATGTGTCGACACGGCACCTTTAATGGACAAAGCATGGGCCGTTAGAGCCGGCCTCGGATGGCTGGGTAAGCATTCGAACATGATCACTCAGGAACTCGGCTCATGGGTTTTTATCGGCTCGATCATTCTCGATGTCGAACTCGAATATAACAATGCCGTTGTCGAGGACCATTGCGGCACCTGCACCGCGTGTCTTGATGCGTGTCCAACGAACGCGATAGTCGAGCCGTATGTGGTCGACTCTCGCAAGTGTATCTCGTATGCGACGATCGAGTCGCGGGATGAGACGCTTCCCGGCCCGATCGCCTCGAACCTAAACGGCTGGATGTATGGGTGCGACATTTGCCAGGATGTTTGCCCGTGGAATCGATTTGAAAAGCCCACCCGTGAGGCCAGATTTGAGCCGCGACGCGGCGAGACCTCGCTTGATCTAGGCTGCATAGCGGAAATGACTCACGAGCAATACGTCGAGCGATTTCGGAGGTCAGCGATGAAACGCACAAAATTGGCCGGGTTGAAGCGAAATGCGTCGGCACTCGCAGATCACGATGATCTAAATTAGTAATTACTAGTTGCCTAATTAATAATTAGAAAGATGCTTCGCGACGCTCACGATCGCACCATCCGCGACCTGCGGATCTCGCTCACCGACCGGTGTAACTTCCGGTGTTTCTATTGCCTGCCCAATGGCGAGCCGCCCTTGGCGCGAAAGGACACTATCCTCACCTTTGAGGAGATCGTGCGTGCGGCGCGCGTTTTTGTGTCGCTCGGGATTGAGAAAGTCCGCCTGACCGGCGGCGAGCCGATGCTGCGGCGGGATATCGTGAAGCTCGTCCAGCAGCTCGCTGAGCTTAAGCCAGCGTTAAAAGATCTGGCCCTGACCACGAACGGCTTTGATATTCCCCAGAAGGCAGCGGCACTTAAGGCGGCAGGTCTCGACCGCATAACGCTCAGCCTCGACAGCCTCGATCGCGATAAATTCATCGATATCACCGGCGTCGACGGACTTGAGAACGTGCTTGAGTCGATAGACGCTGTTAAGGCTGTGGGCTTTGGTCCGGTAAAAGTGAATGCCGTCATCGTTTGCGGCCGCAATGACGATGAGGTGGTCGATTTTGCGCGCTTTGCGAGAGAGCAGGCAGTTAGTTTTCGATTCATCGAATTCATGCCGCTTGATTCCGGTCACGAATGGAGCCGCGATCTGGTCGTCTCAGGGCGTGAGATCAAAGAAAGGATCGATGCTGTTTATCCACTGAAATTACGGCAGGCCTCGCGAGGCAGCGAAACCGCCTGGAAGTATGGCTTTGCTGATGGAGCTCCGGGCGAGGTAGGCATCATTGCACCCGTAACTGAAATGTTCTGCGGCGCCTGCTCCCGCATACGCCTGACCGCCGATGGCCAGATCCGCACGTGCCTTTTCTCAACGATTGAGCACAACCTTCGTGATCTGCTCCGCTCCGGAGCGTCTGATGACGAGATCGCAGAATTCCTCGAGCACGTCACTCTCCAAAAGGAGCCGCGCCATCAGATCAACGGCGAAAAGTTTGTCCCAGCAAGCAGGACGATGAGCTTTATTGGTGGCTGACTCTCAGACGCCTTCCAGATACGCCGCTTCGCCGTGGAGCGAGCTGTCGAGGCCCTCCTGTTCGCCGGCTTCGTCGACTTTGACAACAGTGACGCGGTCTATGAGCCAGAGCATTCCGTATGTAAAGACAAATGCCCATATTGATGAGAGGAGTACCGCACCGACCTGTACCATAAAGAATCGCAAGCCGCCGCGAAGCAGGCCATCGGTTCCCGCAGGATTGAACAACGTCGTCGCGAACACACCGCACAAAATGATGCCGATAAATCCGCCAACTCCGTGAACGCCCCAGACGTCGAGAGCATCATCCCAGCCCAACTTGTTCTTGAGGGCCACTGCATAGAAGCAGCCCACGCCAGCGATAATCCCGATCAGGCAGGCGGACATCGGCGAGACATAGCCGGCGGCGGGGGTGATGGTTGCGAGCCCGGCAACGGCGCCGGTGAGCAGGCCAAGGAATTTTGGTTTCTTGGTCGTCGCCCAGTCCATCGCAAGCCATGCGATCGCGGCGAAGCTTGCAGCGAGATCGGTGTTCACGAAAGCAACGGCAGTGACAGAATCAACGCGGAACTCACTGCCGGCATTAAATCCGTACCAGCCGAACCACAGCAGCCCTGTGCCGAGTGCAACCAGCGGGATCGAATGAGGACCGGCGTCAGCGAACTTCCTCTTGCCGACATACAGCACGGACGCCAATGCCGCGATGCCTGCGATATTGTGAACCACAATGCCGCCCGCGAAATCGAGCACACCCCAGCTCGCCATTATTCCGCCGCCCCAGACCATGTGTACGAACGGGAAATAGACGAGCACAAGCCAGCCGGTCAGAAAGAGCATGTAGGCCTTGAAAGTCACGCGGTTCGTAAAGGCACCCGTGATCAGCGCCGGCGTGATGATCGCGAACATCATTTGGTACGCGACAAACACGAGCATCGGTATCGTTGGATTTAGTGTAGAAGGCGTGTCGAGGGTAATGCCGTTGAGAAACGCATAGTTGAAATTGCCGAGGATGCCGAAGAAGTCTGTTCCGCTCTTCATGTCACCGCTGAAGCACAAGGAAAATCCGAATGCCCACCACAGAACGGTCGTCCAGCCCATCGACACAAAACTCTGGATCATGATCGCAAGCACATTCTTTCGGCCCACCAGCCCTCCGTAAAAGAATGCCAGCCCCGGAGTCATCAACATTACGAGGCTCGTGCAAAGGAGCATAAAAGCGGTATTGCCGGTATCGATGTTTAGCATTTCGGTTCCCCTTGAGGCGCAACAAGCGCCTGCTTTCCGGGCTTATAAGTTAGTGGGTGTGCGGGAAATGTAGCACTAAGCTAATAGGTTGGCAAGGAATAAGGATGGTCGAACGTCACCGGCGACCCCACTCCCATATCCCATAGGCGACTTTCTTGTCCACGGGGTGTCCAGATTGCTTGAGGGCGAGGATGATCTGCGAGCGGTGGTGGGCGTCGTGGACGAGCATATAGCCGAGAAAGCCGGTTATGTGTGGTTTGAACCCCTTTACCTTTCCTGTTTCCGCAGATCTTGAGAGCAACTCCGCGATGGCTTCGCCTGAGGCTGCGAGAGACGTGGCGAGCAGAGCCTTGTCGACGGGGCCGTCGTCGATCTTTGTAACGCTTCCGAGAAGGTCGGGAGCGGCCACCTTGAGCCACATGAGCCGGACATTGTGGATATGGGCGAACTGCTTCGCCACGTTCCTGCCCTTTGAGGCGAGCTGATCATTCAACGCACCTTCCTCGATACTTGCCAACAAATACCCATTTATACGGTCATTTATGGCCCAGGTGTCGAGTAGCTCTTCTTTATTCATACGGCTCCTACGCGGGGCGGGAGGCATTTTGCTAAACTTTCTAATTCCGCCGCTGCCGGACAAGATAACCGATGCCCGCATTCTGGTCAAAGCTGAGAACGATGCTCTCGATGATAAAGTTCGAGCACACGTTATTTGCGCTGCCTTTTGCGTTTTTAGGGGCTATTTTGGCGGCTGACGGCCTTCCCGGCTGGCGGCAATTGGTTTGGATAACGGTCGCGATGGTCGGGGCCCGGTCGGCTGCGATGACGTTCAATCGAATTGTCGACCGCGATATCGACGCCGCAAATCCGCGCACAGCGAACCGCGAACTGGCGTCCGGCAAGCTCTCGGTAAACTTCGCCTGGGTCTTCCTGTATGTGTCGATCGGCGTCTTTTTGCTTGCGGCATATTCGCTGAATTGGCTGACATTCGCGCTGGCGCCGATCGCTTTGATCTTCGTGCTCGGTTACTCCTATGCCAAGAGATTCACGGCTTTTGCCCATATTTTCCTCGGAATAGCCCTGGCGATCTCTCCTTCAGCGGCATGGATCGCCGTTCGCGGGAACCTGATGGACGAGGTGCCGATCCTGCTTTCGCTGTTCGTTTTGATATGGACCGCCGGATTTGACGTCCTCTACGCATGCCAGGATTATGAATTTGACCGGACGGCCGGGCTACGGTCGATCCCGGCAAAATTCGGGATAAAAAACGCCCTGTGGATGGCTCGATTGTTCCATCTTCAGGCTTTTATTGTGCTTTTGATCCTTTGGCTGGCGACAGGCCACGCCTGGGCGTCACTTGCGGGAGTGGTCGCGGTCGGGGCCTTATTCGTCTATCAGCATGCGCTGATCCGCCCAAATGACCTTTCCCGGATGAACGCCGCTTTTTTTACCACCAACGCCTTTGTTAGCGTCATCCTACTTGCTGCCTTCGGCAGTGCCTTGTTCTTGGCGAAGGCATACTAATGAAGTACCGCAGCCGGAATATTGCCTGTCTCGAGTCCCTATGGGATAAGCGCGTGGAGTATCGCCTCAACGTTATTCCCACGCTTGAATTGATCTCGAAAACGCACGATTGCCGGTTCAGTCACCTCACTTGCAACACACGGGAGGAGTTGCAATATAACCTTCAGATCCTGCCAAAGCGAGGCTACGGGATCCTCTATTTTGCCTTTCACGGCTCTCCCGGCAAGATCCACCTGCATCGCGACAAGGTGACGCTCACAGACCTGGCCGCAATGATGAATCATCGCTTTCAGCGCTGGATCATCCATTTTGGAACGTGCAGTACGCTTAGAAAACCCCGCGAAGTGGAATATTTCGTCGAACAGACCGGCATAGCCCTCGCTACTGGTTTTACAAAGGACGTTGACTGGATCGAGTCGAGCGCATTCGAGCTGCTGCTATTCAAGGCATTTCAGACGCTAAACAGCCCGAAGGTGATCTTGCGTAACTTGCTGAACAAATACCCTGACCTGGTTGAGGCCACCGGATTTACTTACTTTCCGGAAATACTCTAGGCGGGCGGGTCCTTTAGCGTTCTTGGAACGTGGAGCTTTGTGCCGATCTTCTTGTTGAGCTTGGAGATGAAATACGCCGACAGCAGCGGCGACTCGACCTCCACGTTTTGATGAACGAAAAAATACAGGTTGCGTAAGCCCGCCTTTTTCCACTTTGCGATCCGGGCGACCCACTCGTCCAGTCGCGGATAGTCGGTCGGGTGATTTGCACCGACCCACCTGATAAAGGCGGCATCGGTTGTCAGCCGCATATGCATCAGATCACGGCGGCCGGCGGTGTCGACGAGAATATTGGTAACGCCCTGTGATTCGAGCAGGTTGTAAAGCTGCGAAGCTACGTCCGGATCTGTGTGCCATTCCGTCTTACGGAACTCGGCGGCGATAGGAATGCCATATTTCCAAACGTTCGTAAAGAAATCCTGTACGCGGTCCCAACCGCCGGGCCCGAAGTTGTCGTGCATCTGCAGGAACGGCATTCCGAGCTTCTCTTTCAGGAAGACGATATTCTCGGCGAATTGCTCGCATTTCTCTTCGACATCCTTGAGGCGCGAGTAATGCGTGACACCTTGATTGAATTTCGGAAAATACTTGAAGCCATCCACTACGCCCTCACGCCAGGCCGTGTAAGTGCTTTCCCAATAACGTTTGTAAAAGGTCGCATTGAGCTCGATGCAGTTGAACTGCGTCGAATAATAATGCAGTTCATCCTTCGCCTTGACCTCCTTCGGATAAAAGCCCTTCAGGTCCTTGCTGTTCCACTTCGCACAGCCGACATAGATCGCCATATCCTTCGCCTTGGACTTCGCCAGAATGCGTTTCGTGTCCGGATGATCAGGTGGAATCGTGAAATCGACCCGTGAAGGGTCCTCGACTTGTCCGAATTTCATATGTGTAAGTGGTAAAATCCTAGCATAGTGCGTTCCCGGGCATGAAGGTTAAGGAGATAATTCGAGTGATTGAAAGCGACGGTTGGTTTTTGGTAAGAACTCGTGGCAGTCACAGGCAATTTCATCATCCAATGAAACGCGGAACGGTTACGATTGCAGGTAAGGAAAGTGTGGAAATCCCGCCGGGGACGCTAAATAACATCCTGAAACAGGCCGGACTAAAGAAATAAAGATGAAGTACATGGTCGTGATCGAAGAAGGAGAGAAAAGCTTCGGAGCTTATGTTCCGGATTTGCCCGGCTGCGTGGCGGCAGCAGAGACTGAGGATGAGGTACGACATCTCATTCAAGAAGCGATTGAGCTTCATCTGGAGGATCTCGCTTTGTCCGGATCGGAAATTCCCTCGCCACATTCAAAGAGTGAATACGTAGAAGTGCCATTGGCCGCGTAAGAATGCAGGTTTCATTCGACCGAAATCTTATCGACATCGCCTTCAAAGTTGAGGATGGCGAACGCCTCACTTTTGAAGAGGGCGTAGCGCTCTACAACACGACTGACCTCAACGCGCTCGGCAAGCTTGCCGATACTGTCAGGAGACGCAAGCACGGGCTAACCACGTATTACAACGTCAACCGGCACTTCAACCACACGAACATTTGCGTCGCGGATTGCAAGTTTTGCGGCTTTTACAAGCGGGCGCGGGCTGCAGGCGCGTACACTCATTCGATCGAAGAGGGCATCGAGATCGCTCGTGCGGCCGTTAACGAAGGTGCGACCGAGCTGCACATCGTTGGCGGTCTGAACACCAAGCTTCCATTCGAGTACTACACCGATCTCTTCTCGTCGCTAAAAAGGGAATTTCCGAAGCTGCATCTCAAAGCGCTGACGATGGTCGAGCTGGATTTCTTCGCGCGCTTTTACAAGATGAGTGACGAGGACGTGATCAACCGCCTCAAAGCCGCCGGCATGGACTCGTGTCCCGGCGGCGGAGCCGAGAT
>JAFAOW010000085.1 GCA_019247455.1 Acidobacteriota bacterium
TGCGACGACATGCCGGAGCAGGCGTTCTATATGGTCGGCACGATCGAACAGGCTCGAGAAAAAGCCAAGAAGATGGCAGCGGCAGCCTAAACCATGCTCAAGTTAGAGATAGTTACTCCAGAGAAAAAGGTGGCTGACGTTGAGGTCGACTCGGTCACCATTCCTACCGCTTCGGGTGAGATCGGCGTCATGCCTCACCATGCTCCGCTCATCTCGGCCATGAAGCCCGGCATTTTGTCATACAGCGGTCGAGGCGTTTCGGATCGCATCGCGGTCTCGGGCGGATTCGTCGAGGTCAGCGGTGATAAGGTCGCGGTACTCGTCGATCAGGCGGAACGCGCAGCGGAGATCGACACCGAGGCGGCACGCGCGAGCCGCTACGAGGCTGAGAAGTCTATTGCTGCGCGAGCACAGGCGCCGGTCGAAGAGGTTGCCTCCGCCCGTGAGGAACTCGAGCATGCAGAGGCTCGAATTCAGCTCGCGGCGGGTAAATAACCTTCCTTTTCGTTCAAGTAAGCGGTAAACTAGGGCAATTGAGCGGGACGCTGTTCCCGAGAATGAATTTCTACCACTGCTTCGCGTTTTAACCCCCTTTAACCCGAGACGTGGCCGGTCGAACTGTCGGAGATCTAATGTCTCAAGTGTCTGACTCGCCTCTCCCAACCTGGGGTCCATTCTTGACTCGGTCGATCGCGTTCGCAGCCGCGGCGTACGCGGTGGCTGGCGGAGCCGTCTCGATCGCCGGCTGGTTGTTGGGAAACCAAAGACTGATCGACTGGAATAATTCCGGCATAACGATCAAATTCAACCCTGCTTTAGCGATCACAGCGTCAGGCATTGCTCTCTTTCTCGTACTTCTTAGGCGGCGAATGAAGCCGCTCGTGGTCATTCTTGCTACGCTCGTCACGATCCTCGCCGTACTGACCCTGATCGAACATATTGCGCATGTCAACATTGGGATCGACACCCTGTTCTTTGAGGAGTCGCCCGGAGCACTCGCCACAACGGCGCCGGGTCGAATGGGAATACCAGCCACTATTTCGCTACTCTTCATAGGATCAGGCTTATTGGCATCTCAATTCGGGCCAAACAGCAGAAGGGCCGCGGCGGCAATGGCTCTCGTGCCCATCGCTCTGTCATCCGTGTCCCTGATCGGCTATCTTTTTGGGGCAGATCAGCTGTACTCGATCGCGAGAGTGAGTGCCATTGCCTTGCAGACCGCTTCGATGATCGCGTGTTTAGGCCTCGCCTTGTCGGCCTCGATCGCTGAGCACGGGCTCGCAGCAGTAGCAGGACGGGACGATCCCGGGGGAATGGCGTTCCGACAGCTACTCGTTCCGATCATTCTTGTATCGCTTGCCTTGGGGTGGCTCCGGGTGATCGGCCAGACATCCGGCGTTTACGACACGGCATTCGGAACGGCGATCCGGACAGTTCTCGAGCTCATTCTCTTTGTCGCACTCCTGTGGTGGACAGCGAACAGGGTTAGCCGCGTGCATCAAACGGCGGCCGAGGCCCGCCACCTTGCCGAGGATACAGAACAAAAGCTCATTAACATTCAAAGGAAAGCCGATATCGAGGGGTCGAGCCTTGCGGCTATCGTCAAGTCTTCTTCCGATGCGATCGTTTCCAAGGACCTCAACGGTATCATCCAAAGCTGGAATGCTGGAGCTCAGGACCTATTCGGCTATACTGCGGCGGAGGCGGTCGGACAATCTATACTGCTGATCATTCCCCCGGAACGCCATCCAGAGGAAACCGAGATCCTTTCGCGGATCCGGGGCGGTGAAAGCGTCAATCACTACGAAACGGTCAGAAGGCACAAGGACGGCCGCCCGATCGACATCTCGCTCACGGTTTCTCCAGTAGTGGACTCTACGGGCACCATCATCGGGGCCTCAAAGATCGCCCGGGACATCACCGAGCGTAAAAGGGTCGAACGTGAGCTTGCCGAACAAGCCCGTCTCCTGGATCTTAGTAATGACGCGATCATCGTGCGAGATGAGCAGGATCGCATAATGTACTGGAACAAGGGAGCAGAAGAACTTTACGGTTTCACGGCGGCCGAAGCCCTTGGACGGGTCACACACGACCTTCTTCATACGGAACATCCGGAGGCGCTGCTGTCGATCCAACAGGAACTGATCAGCGGCGGCCGCTGGTCGGGTGAACTGGTCCACACAAAGAAAGACGGTTCAACAGTTAATGTCATGTCGCGCTGGTCGCTCGATAGGTCCGACGGCAAAATGGGGAGCATCCTCGAGACGAATACTGATATTACTGAACAAAAGAAGGCCGAGGCGGCTATTCGTGAAAGTGACACATTGCGCCGCCTTGCCGACGCACAAGAGGCTGAGCGAAGGCGCCTGGCCCGGGACCTCCATGACCAGCTCGGACAGCAGCTCACAGGACTCCGGCTAAAACTCGAATCGATCAAGAACGAAAGTTCGAACGGATCGGTCCCGATGTCGGTTATCGATGAGATGCGGGAACATACGCAGCGCATTGACCGCGACATGAGCTTCCTAGTATGGGAATTACGCCCCACTGAGATCGACAGTCTTGGTCTCGACGACGCTGTGGCCAGTTTTGTACGGGAGTGGTCGAATAATTACGGAATTAAGGCAGATTTCCACTCGGCAGGACCTCGCCATGAACGGCTGCCCCCAGAAATGGAAACGAACCTTTACCGGATCGTACAAGAGGCCCTTAACAATATCCTCAAGCATGCTAACGCGACGGATGTCAGCGTTCTTATCGAGCATCGCCCCAGCGAGCTTGTATTGATAATCGAGGACAACGGCTCGGGATTCGAGCCAGACTCGCTCGAAGAGAGGCGGGCCGGTCACAGCGGCCTTGGCATAATTGGAATGCGCGAGCGGACCGCTCTGTTTAGCGGCACACTCGAGATCGAGAGCCATCCCGGCGGGGGAACTACGGTCTATGCGAAGATCCCCACAGGAACGGAAACCGAAAGAGGAGGCCGCTCGGCCCCCTTATAAAGTTTCTATGAATGCTTCCGGCCGGATCCTCCCGGCTTCTTACCGCCGCCGTCCTGCTTATTCACAGTGGCCCAAGCTCGCTTCTCCGCCTCTTTTTTCGATACGCCCTTCTTCTCGTATCCTTCCTCGATATGTTCAGCCTTGCGTTCCTGTTTCTTTGTGTATTTGCTGCCTGGCATGTTTGTACTCCTTGCTGAATTTGCTGCGCGTGGAAGCTCAGCTAGAACCAATCTACTCATGTGTCGTGTCATTGTTTGTTCTCTGCGCTACAGTTCGCGGCCCGCGGCACCTTATTGACTCCAAGGCGCGATTTTTGTAGCCTCAAGCTATCGGCCGCTTTGGCAACACGATTTGCGAAAACTCGAACTTCCAACCCAGGGACTCAACACACTTTTCGGGGTCCAGGACCAAAATATCAAGTATCTCGAATCCTTACTCGACGTTAATATCGGCGCGCGCGGGAACGAGCTGCTTATCGATGGTGATGAGCGCGATATTGCCACGGTCGAGCATATTCTGAAGGACTTCGGCGATCTGTTTGACGAGGGGAATACCTTCACGGACAAAGAGCTCAAGGACGCATTCAAGCAGATCGCGGACGATCGGGCTTATTCGCTAAAGGATCATTTTCAAAAAGCGAGGTTCAATCCTTCCGGAAAGAAAACGGTCGCGCCAAAGACGGCGAACCAGCGAAAATATCTAGACGCTATCGCTGCGAATGACCTGGTTTTTGGCATTGGTGTCGCGGGCACGGGCAAGAGTTTTTTGGCAGTAGCGATGGCCGTGGATGCCCTTTTCAAAAAGCAGGTCAGCCGCATCATCCTCACCCGGCCCGCGGTTGAAGCGGGCGAGCGGCTTGGCTTTCTTCCCGGTGATCTTCAGGACAAGGTCGATCCTTATTTGAGGCCGCTTTACGACGCGCTGTTCGATCTCGTCGACGCGGAAAAGGTCACGAAGATGCTGGAGAAGCGGATCATCGAGATCGCTCCGCTGGCATTTATGCGAGGCCGTACCCTCTCGGACGCGTTCATCATCCTTGACGAGGCTCAAAACACCACGAGCGAGCAGATGAAGATGTTCCTCACCCGCATCGGTTTCGGCTCCAAAGCCGTCGTCACCGGCGACAAAACGCAGATCGACCTGCCGCGCGGGCAGAAGAGCGGGTTGAAAGAGGCCGAACGAGTTCTCGCCGACATAGATGCGATCGAATTCGTTTATTTCTCAGAGAAGGATGTCGTTCGTCACAAGCTCGTGCAGATGATCGTTAAGGCTTATGAAAAAGATTCAGAAGGGACCGCCGCCCCTTCTGAATAAGAAGAACTAACGCCTAACCGCGTCACGGCTACCACTTCGGAGAAATATCCCACGCAAGGAAATTACTCGTGAGCCGCGTCTGCAGCGTCCCGTTCGCATTCATAACGTATATCTCGGAAGCCCCGTTCCTTGTCGATGAGAACAGGATCTTGCCGTTGGCGCCCCATGACGGGTCGGTGTCGATCACCCAGAATGCGTTGTTGGTCAGCCGGGTAACGCCGGAACCGTTGGCATTCATCACATAGATCTCGGCGCCAAGGTCCCTTGTGCTCATGAAGGCTATCTTAGAGCTGTCTGGAGACCAGCTTGGAGAGGCGTCTATGCCGCGGTCATTGGTCAGGCGGGTTACTCCCGACCCATTGGGGTTCATCGAGTAAATCTCCGAGTTGCCGTTGCGCATGCTAACGAAGGCGATCTTCGCCCCGTTTGGCGACCATGCAGGCATGGTGTCGAGTGCGGCGTCGGTCGTAAGCCGCGTAACACCTGTTCCATTCGCATTCATAACATATATCTCAGCATTGCCCGCCCGGTCGCTCTGAAAGACTATCTTGGTTCCGTCGGGGGACCAGGACGGGAACCCGTCAAACTGCGACGCCGTAGTTAGCCGCGTCAGGCCCGTGCCGTTTACATTCATGGTGTAAATGTCAAAGTGGCCGCCGCGTTCGCTCATGAAGGCGATCTTCTGCTTATCCGGCGAAAGTGCCGGTGCTAGATCGAGATCGTTGTTGTTCGTAAGCCGGATAATACCCGTGCCATTGCTGCGCATCCCGTAGATCTCAAAATTGCCGAAAAAGTCTCCGAAATCCAAATGGCGGGCTTGAGTGCCGAACGAATCACGGTTGCTCGCGAAAACGATGTCCGTGCCACTCGGGGTTGGGGTGGGCGTCGGTGTCGGCGCCGGGTTGACGACAACTAAGGTCGAAGCCGCCGGCGACATGCATCCATTGATGCTGGCCGTAACATTGTAGGTACCGGAGGCGGCCAGGGTCACGTTCGTGATCGACGGGTTTTGCAACGCTGAATTGAATCCACCGGGACCGCTCCAAGCATAATTGGCACCTGCGATCGACGAGGCCGATAATGCAAGGGTCCCTCCCACGACGACAGGACTATTGCTGCCGGCGGTCGGGGTGGTTGGCGGCGGTATGATCGTGACTGTGACGGGAGTTGAGGACGTAAGGCTCCCGTTATCCGTCGCGGTAATAGTAAAGGTCGCCGTTGAAGCGTTGCACGGTGTCGAAATCAAGGCGCTGATGATACCGTTGGGAGATATGGCCAGATTCGCCACGGTGACATTATTGGCGGTTGCTGATGCACCGCCGTTCACCTTCACCGCAAGAGTGCCCGCGGCCTGTTCAGCGTCGGTCGCGATCGCGATGTTAGCGGACAAACTTGCACTGCCTGCAGACCTTGAAACATTCGTCGATGCGACCTTGGGGGCCGTGTTATTGACCGTCACTTGGAAGGATGCGTCGTTTGTCAACCCGCAGTTATCCGTAGCGCGAATTACAACCGTGTGGGTGCCTGCGGGGCCGGCATTGCTCAGTGAAATTAGACCCGTCGCATTGTTGACGGAGATCCCGCCCGTATAGGTGCCTGCGTTGAGCAAAGTAATCGATTGGACCGACCCGTTATCGGTTGGTGCAATGCTGGGATTGACGCTTAGGGACGAACCAATATTGAGACTCTGATTCGTATAGCCCAAAACCGGGGGCGTATTGGCGGACGCGGTCACAGACACATCCGGCGTTGACGGGACATCCTCGGTATTGCCCGCACCATCGCGCGCTACAGAGTAAAAGGAGTAGCTATGGCCTGCCGTACCGCTGTATGAAGCTGTGCCTGCGGCAGTCTCTGTTTGCCATTCTGAATACGGGCCGCCGTTGTCAGAGACGAAGATCGAATAGGAGGCGATACCGGAACCCGTATCTGTCCCGGACCAGCTCACGGACAAATCGGGCCCACAACTGCTCTTTACGACAGATGTTACTGAACTCGCAGGCTTCGAGTTGTCGACCGTGTTGACCCAATCCGGTGTTTCAATCGGAGCATTGTTGTCAAAAACTATCCTAGCGTGATTTCGTATCTCTGTTCCCGCTCCCAGGCCCGGCCTCGGGCTGATGCGGAACATAACGACTCCCTGCCCTTCCGGCGAGTTATGATTGGGCGGCAAAAATCCGGCCGATGGATCCGTGACGGGCAGCATAGTAGTCGGATCAAGCGCCAAATAAGTTACGGTCAGAAGACCTGTGGTCTCGTCCAGATCTGACGTGATCCGAACGATCAGGTTCTTGTCCGGGCGCATGTCGACATCGACCGTGTAATCACTCGCTCCGTCTGGGACCGGCACAACCCGGCCCCCAAACGCGAATGATTCCAGAGAGAACGTTGCGGGATCAAGTTTTGAGATGTCGAGTTGGTCGGTCACCACCGCTTTCTGCACAGGAGCAGTGGCGGAAGACAGATTCTCGAAATATACCGCGTAATTCGACGGCTGTGTACCGCTTATAAAGTGCGCTGTGCCTGCGCCTTGTGGACCGTCCTTGTCGTTGGGATCCCACGAGAAAACAACGACCAAATTCCTCCCTATCCTTTTGACCTTAACAGCATGACACTTTGTCATTACCGTCCATTGAAAGTTATTCCCGGTTTCGAAAGCCGCCTGCCGAACAGCGGCGAGTTCAGGATGTAACCTAACGAGATTTTCGCCGTCCTCGAGAAATCTTGCCTTAGCCTCCTGCTGCACAGTAGGCCAAAATGACTCATCCAGAAGCGGGTCGATGTAACCGTATGCCTCTACGACACCGCCCAGTTCATTGGGAGCTATAATGCCGGACGGCCCGTTAAAGAACTCAGATATCCTTTTGGCACGCTGGAAGCTTTCCAGTTTTTTGGCGGTCGCTGTCGTGATAACGCCCATACCCTGCAGGCAATGGAGTGAGGTGCGTCGCATGTTCCTAATTATCATTTGATCGCGCTTTTTCCTTTCATCCGCGAGGCGACCTTGCCGCACCCAATGGTCCACTGGACCGGTAACAACATCGATCATTCTAAAAAATGGGTTGCGCGTGGAACTCTCGGGACTTGGCCCTTGTACCGTCCCATTGGAGGAAACCGCATCCGGGAATAGGTCGGCCGGAACCGTCGCATCCACCGTGACACGGAGGTCGGTGCCGATCTCCTCTTCCGTCACGCTGGTATCAAGAGGGTTATCAACTCCTATAAGTGTCACATCGTGCGTGAAAACCTGCGGCCCGCTGTCTCCCGTTGTATTGACCCTGAATGTGAAGTGATTCGGAGAGCTGGAGACGTTGTCGAACGTCGTATGCTGGGTTGGATCTATCCCCGGCACCGCCTGCTCGAGATCGGATCCTGTCATTACGCCCAGGTCAAGATCGATACTCCGGTGGGCAAGGGAATCCGGGGCCGTTAAAACGATCGGCACCGCCGCGCTCGAGTTTGCATGAACACTCGCTACGTAATATTCAAGCGTCGTTCCCTCCGTATCAACCGACTTGTTAGGAAGACTGCCGTCGATCATGGGCGCATCCGTCACGATCATCGGGGCTGGAACAAAGAACCTCAGGTACGTCCCCGGAGAATCAACATTTCCATTATTTCCATAGACAAGGAACATCCTCTCAGTTGCGCTGCTCCTAAATGTGTATCTGCCGACGAGGTCGATCCACACATCTGGGTCCGTGCCGCGTTCGACCGTAAAGCCCGCGGGAATCATGGCTGAACGAGAATCCGCTGCAGTGACGACCACGTCCCACGCACCGAGTTCTTTGCCTGTCAAGTCGAATCTTGTGGTAACCGACCGACCGTCGAGAGAAACGGAGGTTTCACTTCCCGTAATATCAGCCTGGCCGGCGCGTGTGAGTTTGACCGACGAGCCTTGTGGAATATTCGACCCGTAGATAGCGGCGCTCACCACACCGTTGTCACCTCCATGATTTGGGGTGATATAAGAGAGCCGCACTGAATTGTCGGGTGTAGGGGTGGGTGTCGGACTTATCCCCGGTTTACACTTGCCCGTCGTACCGGCGTAGTAGATGGGTTGCAGCTCTA
>JAFAOW010000207.1 GCA_019247455.1 Acidobacteriota bacterium
TTCAGGCACTTCAATGGCCACGCCTTACGTCTCGGGCATCGCGGCTCTGGTTATCGCTCACGAACCGTCGATCACCATGCCCAAGCTCCGCGAACGGCTCCTTAAAGCCACCGACGAGCTTCCTCAGTTGAACGGCAAAGTCGCTTCCGGCGGCCGCATTAACGCTGCCAAAGCACTCGGCCAGTGATCCAGTGTCCGTAGTCCGCACGTAAGTAAGGGCCACATAACGAGCCCTCAACTTATTGATATCGAAAGGGAGAACCACCTGCGGTAGCGGGTGGGTTCTTTTTTTGAAGACTACTCCTCAGCCAGCTGGGCAATTATCCACCCGATAAATCCGAAATCCGACGTCGTCTTCCGCTCGATCCCCACTTTTGTAAAACGCGTCTCGGTGAAGTAGGCTGAAGCGGCCTCGGCCTCGGCCTCGTCCGACTTTTTTTCCGAAAGCATATCAGCGATAGCCGGTGCGAGCGCGGTATCACGCCCGATTGTGGTGATGGGCGCGTCTGAACGAGCGATACTCTTCAGAATGCCGGTCGGTTCTTGGTTGGTCTTATTTAGGAAGCTTTCCGCGGAGAATCGATCGGTACACGTTTTATTGCCACTGATCAGCACTGCGTCGTCGATAAACGCGCTCATACCCTCATCCGAAGAAAATTCAAGACTTGCTAGATTGGCGCGCGCAGTCACCTTCATGTTGGGGAGGAGAAAATCATTTGGAGGAGGGCTACCGTTCAGACGAGTGATAAGGCCGGCTTCCTCGCCATCCCTATCGCATCTGACGGTGACCATGTTGGAGCGAACGCTGTTCAGAAACTTCGAAGGTTGACCGATTCCGAAGGGTTCGAATAGGAGATTTCCAAACTCATCGATCATTCGGGCCGATGTTGGGTCGACCGCCGATTTCAGGCCTGCATTAATTTCAGCCCAAGCGGCTATTGGATTCTTGAAGTTGTATCGACTTATAACGCTGTAATCGCTGACGAGGTAATTGAGCAGGTCATTATCCGAAGAGCCCAGTTGAGTTGCTTCAGCTAAAGCTTGGGCCCCGGGAGCCGGCATACCGATCTGCCATTTATCCTCATATCCCTGATCCGTCTTCGTCGCCGTCCATCTCAGATCTGTAATATTCTTTCGCACCAACTGCGGCACTATGCTCGCGATGGCCGATTGTACCTCTCCCTCGTCGCTCGCATCCTGCGCCAGTTTCAATGCAAACACGTTCGCGATCTGCGCGACGCCGTCTTGCGAAACGTATCCTGACGCCAAAGTATCCGGGTCTGAAACGGGTACCTTTCCGGTTTTCGCGATGCTGTCGGCTTCGCCGCGGGCGACTGCGAGGCTTTTTTCGATCGAGCTTTCGTCGTTGCCAAAATAGATCAGGCTGCCCTTAACGAGAGCGAAGGCCTTGCGGCCGTCCTTGGCCGTCCAGGTGAGGTAATGGCCTCCGCCTTTTTCGTGTTCCTCAAGCGTCGGCTCGCTGTCGTATATGTCGGCGACGAAGGCTCCCAGCTTCTGTTCGGCGAATCTCGTAGTCTGAAATTGCCAGGCATGCGTATCCGCGATCGCGACAAAATGCGGCTGTATCTTGCCGATGGCTTGTTCTTCGTTGACCTTCTCCTCTGAAGTTTCGAATCCCGTGATGGCCACTGCAAGCTGCACGCCCTTGATAGTCGAAAGATCAGGCTTTTTCTTCGCGACCTCGTTGAACGGCTTACTGTCGGTGATCGGCTGAAGCGCGGCGCCGAGGTCATTTGTCTCGAGATACACGAGCGTATCCGAAGGCACGAGCGTCCTCATATCCGTCGGCTTGGACGAGCAGGACACAAGAGCTAGTAACCACAGATGGACACAGATAAACACAGATATAAGAACGATCCTGCGTCTTTGAAACATTCGACGCCGAATCTCTGATTTGTGTCCATCTGTGTTCATCTGTGGTTTGATCGCCTTGTGCTAAAATTCAACCCGGCGTATGGCCAAAGTATTCGCTGACAACATTCTACATGGCAAGGTCGCTTTCGTTACCGGTGGGGGCACCGGCATCACCGGCGGAGTTGCTCGCGCCTTTGCCGCTCACGGCGCAAAACTCGCGATCACCAGCCGGAAAGAAGACAATCTGATCCCCCAAAAGCAGTTCGTCGAGGAGAATGGCGGCGAGTGCATCGCCATTGCGGCGGACGTGCGCGAATACGGCGCGGTCGAGGCCGCGATTAAGGAAACTTTGGATCATTACGGCAGGATCGACATTGTCGTAAACGGGGCCGCGGGTAATTTTCTCTGCGCCGCCGACCAGCTCTCACCGAACGGCTTTGCCACGGTCGTCGACATCGACACGAAGGGCACATTCAACGTCAGCCGTGCCGCATTCGACGCTCTCAAAGAGTCCAAAGGTCAGATCATTAACATCTCCGCAACGCTGCATTATCTCGCCACTCCGATGCAGATCCACGTCTC
>JAFAOW010000048.1 GCA_019247455.1 Acidobacteriota bacterium
GGTCCCTTTGAGATCTCGGGCGGTTCCGTGGCCCAGGCGGCTGATGATATTAGGGTGGCGAACGCGATCGAGAGCGACGGCCTCGTTTTGAAAATTCTCGACAAGTGTGCGCTCGAGGTCCTCGTCCAGGTCCTCCTGCATGAAAACATTCAGTGCTTTTATTACGACGGTGCTGTGAGGGGATTGCGGGGACGCGACCGTGTCCTTCGCGATATAGATCTCCGCATAACTTCCCCGGCCCAGCTGCTCATGAATGTCGTACCGGCGGTCGAGACGGCAATTTATCAGCGATAATTCTTTCATCCAAAAAAGGACTTGTCCCGGCCCCTAAAACGCACCAAAATCCTCAGACCTGAATACGATATCACACGCAGAATGTTCGGCACTTGAACATGAACGGACAGTCGCCTGAACCGACGCATATTGGCCCCAATTCAGTCGCCTTTCAGCATCGGTTATGCTTATAATGTTTCAGATTCCCTACGCATTAACTTATTTGCGAGCTCGCTGATCATGAAAATCTGCCCCCGGTGTCAAAAGACCTATACGGACGATAGTCTGAACTTTTGTCTTGATGACGGCGCCGTCCTTGCGCAAACAGGTAACGACGCTCCCCAGACCGTCATGATGAACGAGCCGCGGATCACCTCTCAGCCTCCCCCGATGACGACGCAGCAGTCGGCTTCGGGTCAACAGCAATGGAACGTTCAGCCCTCTTACTCGATGCAGCCGCCCCCGCGAAAATCGCGTGCGTGGATCTGGGTGCTGCTGATCCTCGGCCTGGTGGCGATAGTGTGCGGCGGTGGACTAGCCGGCGTGATCTACATTGGCTCCAAGGTCGATACGAATACGAATGCGAATCGCGGGGGTTGGAACAGTTCGAATTCCGGTACGAGCTCGAATTCCACGTCGGGCCGGACGAACCTCACTACTGTGGACCTCTCGAAATGGGTGAAAGACTCGCCGTATGGCAATACCGAGTTCACAGGCGGTGAGTTCATAATGTCTGCTAAGCAGAAGAACTATTATTACGTGCTCGTTTCAACGACCTTATACTCGACGGAAAAGGCTGATACGAAGGTGACCCTTCGTAACATCGACAATGCCGCCGCAAGCACGATGGGCTACGGGCTTGTCTTCCATAGTAATCCGCAGCCGCTGCAGCAGGACTACGCGTTTCTCATAGATACACAAAAACAGAAGTATCGTGTGGTTCATCATATTCCTCAGGACGAGAAGGATGTGATCGATTGGACAAGCTCCACGGCGATCAATTCAGGAACCTCCGAGAATACTCTCGAAGCACGTGACCAGGGCGATACGGTGGACCTCTATATAAACGGAACTAAGGTTACGACCATCAAGAACATCTACGGCTACAAGGGTGGTGTCCCGGGACTTTACGCAGGTGACGGAATAAGGGTCGCATTCAAAAATCTGGAGATCAGAAAATAGCTGCTATATGAAACAGTGTCCTAAGTGCAGCCAAACCTATAGCGACGAGTCGCTCAACTTTTGCCTCAACGACGGTGAACTTTTAACCGAGTTCCAGCAGGAGCCGTCGTCGCCCAGATTTCAGGACCCGTCCCCAGCGACGATGATCCTTGATCAGTCACGGGTCACCAATCCGACGAGTTGGCCCGCGTCAGGCCAGGGATCCCAGCCGGGACAGGTCACTCCCGCTCCGTATCAGCAGCCCGGAGGTGTCCCTTTCGCTGGTGTTCCCTACGCAATGGCTATGCAAAGCACGGGACTCGCGATCACGTCGCTGTGCCTTGGCATAGGGAGTCTCACGGTCGGTTGGTGCTGTTATCTTGGCGTATTATTAGGGCCCGCCGCCATCATTACCGGAGCTATCTACCTGGTGCAGAATAAGAGCAACCCGGCCCAGTATCCCGGCCGAGGCTTGGCCCTTGGCGGCGTTATAACAGGTATTGTCTATTTTGTCTTACTCGCATTGGTAATCATTATTTATGGTGTGGCTATATTGAGTGGAGGCCTAAGATAATTGGCTTGGTCGGGAGCCGCTCCTATACGATCTCTGAATGCGAGTTAGCCTTAACGTCGTAGCCGGCCCACAGATCGGCAGGACCTTCAGCTTTGACCAGCATGATACGTTCATGATCGGCCGAAGCGAGGACTCGCATTTTTGCCTGCCTCACGATCGATTCTTTTCACGTCACCACTGCATTCTTGAAATAGCGCCGCCTCAGGCCTTTATCCGGGACCTCGGCTCGACAAACGGCACGTATGTGAACGGAATGCGCGTTGATACCGCATATCTCGTCAGCGGTGATCGGATCCAGGGCGGCGAGACGGTGTTGGAGGTTGAGGTTTCGACGGGGCTTGAGGAACACGGCGACAGCGTTGCCCGTCCGGCGACGCAGCCTTCGCTGATCAGCGTAAAGTGCCTGAATTGCGGTGTGCCCGCGAGCGTAGAGGCCTCCCATCCGGAGGCGAAGATGTCGTATCTTTGCGATGACTGCCGCGAAAAGCTCAAGGAGAATCCCCAGCCAATTCCCGGCTATCAAATGATCCGCGTCATAGGCCAGGGCGGTATGGGAAGCGTGATGCTCGGCCGCTCGGAAAAGGACGGCCGGGCCGTCGCGATCAAGACCTTACTTCCGGAAGTGGCCGTCAGCGAACAATCCCTCAAGCGATTCATGCGCGAGATCGAAGTCGCCGCTTCGCTCAGTCACCCGAATATCGTCGGATACGTCGAGCACGGGACCCACAATGGAATGGTATATCTTGTTACGGATTTCATTGCCGGGATGGACGCTTCGCGGCTGGCGAAACACCGCGGGGGCCGGATGGACTATCGCGAAGTCGTAAGCATTATTGAGCAGACCCTGGCAGCTCTGGATTACGCGCACAAACTGGGCTTTGTACATCGCGATATCAAGGAGCAGAACATTCTCGTCGAAGGCGAATATCCGCGCTCGGCTGCAAAGCTAACAGACTTTGGCCTCTCAAAGAGCTTCAAGGAAACAGGCATGAGCGGCGTCACGATGGTCGGAGATGTTGCCGGAACGATCGCCTATATGCCGCCGGAACAGGTCCGTGAATTCAAGGACGTGCAGCCTCCGTCGGATATTTACGCGATCGGGATGACCGCCTACAGCCTATTGACTGCCGCACACGCGCTCGATATAAGCCCAAAAGCGGGCATCGCGGAGACCGTCAAAGCTATCTTCGAGAAGCCGATCGTTCCCATCCTGAGCCGCGTGAACACTGTCCCCGCCAATGTCGCAGCCGTCATCGAGACCTCACTGGCGAAACACGTGGACCAGCGCTGGCGCACCGCGGGCGCAATGCGCGAGGCCCTGCTCGCAGCCGCCGGGCAAAACTAGATCGTTTTTGTAACCTTCGTGAGCGAACGCGGCGAGTCCGGGTCGAGCCCTTTCGCCGTAGAAAGCAATCCCGCGAACAGCTGGGCAGGGATGATGAATGGTATCGGTGTGAGCAGCTCGTCCATCTCGGAGGAAAGTACAAGCTTGTTCGGCGCGGCGGCGGCGATATCGGGATCATTAGTTATCGCCAGGCAATCCGCGTTCAGTTCATGAAGCCGATCGAGCAGATCGAGGCTGCTTCGTTTTGTGGGACCCGAGGCGCCGAAAAGGATAACGGGAAATCTCCTCTCAACCACGGCGAGAGGCCCGTGAAAGAAATCGGCGGTGGAGAAACGTTCCGCCACCACATAGCAGGTTTCCATCAGCTTCAGCGCCAGTTCGTATGAATTCCCGTAGTTGAAGCCGCGTCCGACCACCACGCAATTCTCCATAAAAACGTACCGTTCTACCATGCCCTCGATGGCGGGCTGGAGGTTAAGGGCTGCAGCCGCAAGATCTGGAATCCGATCGAACGCCAAGGAGCGTCCTGATAGTTCGGAGGCCAGGAGATAAAAATGAAGCATCTGACCGGTGTATGTCTTCGTTGCTGCCACAGAGCGCTCGCGGCCCGCGTGGATGAGCAATGTCTCGTCGACGAGCTTCGACATCGTAGAGTCGGATTCGTTGGTGATGCCAAGCGTGCACGCACCCGACGCTTTGGCGCTCTCGAGAACGTGATTAATGTCGTCGCCTTCGCCCGACTGTGAAACGCCGATAACGAGCGCGTGCGCAAGGTCGAGCTTCGCATTGTAGAGGGTGTAAACAGAGGGTGCCGCCAGCGAAACAGGGATCCCCGCAGTCACCTCGATCAAGTACCTGCCAAAAAGCGCTGCATTATCCGAGCTGCCGCGCGCGACGATGACCACAAGATCAATGTCGCGTGATCGAAGCACCTCTCCGAGTCTTTTGTATTTTGAAGATTCGGCCCGGATCGTACGTTCGAGGACTTCCGGCTGCTCTCTGATCTCGCGCAGCATTTGCGACATATTAGAAGCGTATTAGAAGCCTGGAATTTTTGCCACTCGACGGAATGGGATCAGCTCTGTTTCTTTTTCTGCTTCTTTTTTTGGTGTTTTATCCGGTGCTCGATCTCGCCTTTTTCAGCCTCTTTGGCACCAGAGGATGGCGACATCTCGGTAAGGACAGAATTGATGGCGCCGCCTACCAATAAAGCTAGACCGGTAAGGTACATCCACAGCATCAGGATAATGACCGCTCCAAGCGAGCCGTAGGCTTTGTTATAGGAGTTGAAGTAGTGTAAATACAGCCTGAAGCCCGCTGTCAGAAGCACCCACAGGCTGATCGCAACGATGGATCCCGGGCTGACCCAGACCCAGCGGAACTCGTCAAAACTCGGCAGCCAGCTGTAAATGATCGAAGTCGCCAAGATCATTACCCCAAAAAGGAACAAATATTGAAGCAATGTCATCAGCCAGGTTGACGGAAGAGACAAGCCCGCGGCGGCCGCCCCGTTTTCGATCACTTGGACACCCGCGGTTACGATCGTCAGCGCGAAAGCAAGGAGCAGAATGAAGAGAAAGGTGAGTATTAGAGATTGAGCTTTAAGCTTCCACCAGGCCCAATCCTCATCGACCTCGTAGACCGAATTAAGCGCGCTTCTCAGACTGTCGACCCCCGCGGAGGCGGACCAGAGCGTGGCGAAGATGCCCAAGGTCAGTTTTCCGCCTGAGCTGCTAGCGATTATCTCGTCCATGGTCGAGTGAACGAGCTGATAGGCGCTCGACGGCAGGATGTCGGCCAGATACCTGTATAGCTCGCGCTGCAGGCTGTCGGTCGAATCAAGAACAAGACCAAAGAGCGTAAGCAGAAATAAAAGAAGCGGGAAGAAGGCGAATGAGAAATAGAATCCGACCTGTGCGGCACGACCAAACAGATCCGTTTCCGCGGCCTTGGCATTCAAGGCTACAAAAAACCTTTTCCAGGCGAAATTTCGGATCGATCTCATACACAGATCATCCGAAATGCGGCGTGCATTCTTTGTCGCACTGAATACCGATCACCTGTAGACGCGAGGGACGCGCGGACTGATACCGCACGTGATCTCGTAACCGAGGGTGTCAGCGATCTCTGCCAGATCAGCTGCTGAGATATTCCTCTCACCTTGCTTTCCGATAAGAACTACTTCGTCGCCGGCATCTGCACCTTGTATGTCGGTCACGTCTATCTCCGTCCAATCCATCGAGATCCTTCCCACGACGGGAGCGACCTGACCACGGACGAGCATGTGGGAGCGGTTCGAAAGAAGCCTCGTGTAGCCGTCCGCATAGCCGATGGGAACAAGCGCTATCCGTGAATCGCGTTTTGTGAAGAAGCTTCGCCCGTAACCGATACTCTGACCGGGCGGAACATCCTTTACATGGACGATCCTCGAGCAGAGCGACAAGACCGGTCTCATTTCCGGGCGAGGCGTCCCGTCGTGAAGAATATCATCAAGCAATCCGAACAAACCGCCGCCTATGCGAACAAGGCGCTTGCGTGAGTCAGGATGGCGAATGGTCCCCGGCGAATTCGCAATATCCAATATAGTTGGTATGTGCCCGGCCGCTGTGAACACTTGAATAGCCTCATTGAAACGATCTACTTGCTGCTGAGTAAACTCATCCTGCTTCGGATCCTCGGCTGACGCGAAGTGAGTCAATAATCCGCCGACCTTGAGGTGAGAATAATTTGCCAGTTCTTGCGCAAAATTGGCGGCCCTCTCCCATCTCACTCCGAGGCGGCCCATGCCGGTGTCGATCTTTACGTGGATGTCGACGGAGCGGCCAATGCGTTCTGCCGCGGCGTTAAGAGCCCTGGCAACTAGCGACGTGAATACTACCGGCGTCAGGCCGTTATCGATAACAAGCGGCTCCTGTCCGGGCCAGAGCGAGCCGAGGCACAGGATCGGTCTGGTGATCCCCGCTCGCCGCAACTCGGCCCCCTCCTCGGGTATCGCCACACCGAACCAGTCAACTCCCTCAGCTTCAAGCCGCAAAGCACACTCAACTGCTCCGTGGCCGTAGGCATCGGCCTTTACGACGGCCAAGATGCCCACGTCAGGTCCGACAAATTTACTTAACGAGCGAAAGTTAAAAGCTAGAGAATCGAGATCGACGTAGGCGGCGGTGGGGCGTTCAAGGGTCGTAAAATGGCTTGGCACGTAACTTTAATATTTGCAGCCTAACTTACTAACATTAAAGCAAATAGACGAACTCTAGAGAGGTATGTTGCCGTGCTTTCGAGCCGGATTTGAATCGCGCTTTGTTCGAAGCAGTGAAAGAGCACGTATAAGCTTCGGCCGTGTGAACTTCGGCTCGATCACTTCATCGATAAAGCCTCTTTCGGCCGCTACATAGGGGTTGGCAAACTTATCCTCAAATTCTGCTATTTTCGCCTTTCGATACGATTCGTCGTGCTCCATTATTTCACGCCGGAAAAGAACCCCGACGGCGCCTTCAGCTCCCATTACAGCGATCTCGGCCGAGGGGAACGCAAAGTTGATGTCGGTGCGGATATGCTTCGACGCCATGACGCAATAGGCTCCGCCATAAGCCTTGCGCGTAATGACCGTGATCTTTGGCACGGTGGCCTCGGCAAACGCGTAAAGAAGCTTTGCGCCGTGGCGAATTATGCCAAAGTGCTCCTGATTGACGCCCGGCAGGAATCCGGGAACATCCTCGAATGTAATAAGTGGAATGTTGAAGCAGTCGCAGAACCTTACAAAACGTGCGGCCTTGACCGAAGCATCGATATCAAGCACTCCGGCCAGGAAAGCAGGCTGGTTAGCGACGATTCCGACAGAATAGCCGCCGAGACGAGCAAACCCGACCACGATATTCGGAGCGTAGTGCTCCTGCACCTCAAAGAAATATCCGTCGTCCACCACGGGCTGGATCACATCGCGAATATCGTAAGGCTGGTTAGCGGACTCCGGAACAACAGAATTAAGCCCCTCATCAATTCGATCCGAGGGATCCTCGGTCGCGACAAAAGGCGGGTCATCCACGTTATTCGACGGAATAAATGACAGCAGCTCACGCGTCAGCCGCAAAGCGTGTTCGTCGGAATCGGCCGCGAAATGCGCAACTCCCGACTTCGCGTTATGCGTCATTGCGCCGCCGAGTTCATCTTTAGTTACCTCTTCATGGGTAACGGTCTTTATCACGTCGGGACCAGTGATGAACATATACGACGTGTCCTTGACCATGACGTTAAAATCCGTGATCGCCGGACTGTAAACCGCGCCGCCCGCGCAGGGGCCAAGAATGCAGCTGATCTGGGGCACGACGCCGCTCGCCAGGGTATTGCGAAGGAAAATATCGGCGTATCCGCCAAGACTGACGACGCCCTCTTGAATGCGGGCTCCGCCCGAGTCATTCAGGCCAACGACAGGTGCGCCGACCTTCATCGCGAGATCCATCACCTTGCAGATCTTTTCGGCGTGCTTCTCTGAAAGAGATCCGCCGAACACCGTAAAATCCTGCGCGAAAACGAATACTTCCCTGCCATCGATAAGACCGTGGCCCGTAACAACTCCGTCGCCCGGATACTGCTGCTCGTCTAATCCGAAGTCCTTTGAGCGATGTACGACGAACTTATCAAACTCTTCAAAACTGCCTTCGTCGAGGAGGAAGTCGATCCTTTCACGAGCGGTCATCTTCCCCGAGGAACGCTGCTTGTCGATGCGAGCTTCGCCGCCGCTCTGCTCCGCGATCGCTGATCTTTCCTTGAGCTGATCGATCTTATTTTTGACCTTGGACTCCGCTTTCATCTCGCCTAAGTTTAGCCATTTGGAGGGTTTTTGCAAAACTATCGCCGTGAGCTAGACTACGACGCGGATGGAGCGAATTACGAGCCGTGATAATCAGCGTCTGATCCAGGCGCGTAAGGTCAGAGATGGCTTAGACAAGAGCGCGATCTTTATTGAAGGCAAGCGGCTCGCGGATGAGGCGATAAAGAGCGGAATCAAGATCAGCGAGTGCTTTGTTAGCGAGGCTTTCAATCCGAATGATATGGTTGATCGGATCGAAGCCCCGGTATTCCAGCTATCTGAGAAGATCTTTAAGTCCATCGCTGACACTGACTCGCCGCAGGGGCTCATTTTGATCGCGGAACGCCCGACCCGACAAGCGTACGTTCCTCGCGATCTGCCAATCGACCTATTTCTAAATGAGATAAACAATCCGTCCAATCTCGGTGCTATTCTTCGCACCGCGGAAGCTGCCGGGGTTGAAAGGGTAATTTTGTCGCGTGGGTCGGCTGATCCTTTCTCGCCCAAGGCTTTGAGAGCGTCTATGGGATCTGCTTTCCGAGTTGCCATCCGCGAAGGTGAATGTCTACAGTACGTGGTTGCGGCGGCGGGCGAACAGTCAACCTGGGTCGCTGGCGTTGATATTAACGGTGCAACCGAATACACGAATTTCGACTGGGCGGGACGAGGCGTCCTTGTTTTCGGCTCTGAGGCTCACGGCCTAAGCAAAGACGAGTTGCTGCTCTGCGATGACACTATCCGCATTCCGATGGCGGCAGGCGTTGAAAGCCTGAATCTGGCTACCTCAGTGGCTGTTATCCTCTTCGAAGCCCGAAAGGCACTATTTCTGAACTAGCTAGTTGATGTTGACTATGGTGTTCGCCGGCTGGCGGGAGGTATTGGAATTGCCGTTTATACTCGTATTAGCAGGCTTATTAGCAGGTGACAAGGCCTTCTTCAAGCGAGCCTGGAACTCGGGGTCATTCGTGATCTCTAGGGCGATCGCGACGTCGTTTTTGAGTACATTGGCATTTGGCGACCCGGCAGGCGAATCAGCAAGACGCTTCTGTGCCTCGACAAGCGCCTCGCGCGCTTTTGAGTAATCGCCGATCAGTATGTTTGCACGTCCACGGAGGTAGTAATCCTCCGCGTCGCGCGCTTCGGGAACCTCTTTGAGATACCCGGCGGGATCGTTATCGACGTTACGGCGATTCTCTTCGAAGGCGACTAGGACCTGGTTGCCGGTTTTCGGGGTCAATTGGGGAGGCGGTGGTTCTGCGGCAGGCAGCAACAAATATCGATAAGCGGCAAGTCCAACGGCCACACCGACGACCAGCATCAGAAAGCCTATTAGAACCTTGCCAATGGCGCCGCCACCACGCGAAGCAGGCTCTTCCTGGTCAAAAATCGACGCTGCATTCGTCCGTATCGTGTCGGCCACATTCGGCTCGCGGTGCTCAGACGAGGACGACTCAGCCGGGATCGAGATCTGTGGAATGGTCGCGGCCGATTCAGCGGGTTCGAAAGTCCTTTCAGTATCGGGCTCCACAAACCCCTTCGGTTTTGAAAGGTCATGGGTGTCGAGCTCGAGAAGTTCCCCGGGCCCGTCGTCCTTCTGCGAAACTCGAGCGGTAGCGATCGTCGGTTCGTCGTGATCTTCGTCGATCTGCCGCACCGCCTGGTGGGGCTGCCGCTGACCGGCGCCGGCGGCGACACTGCTGGAGGCTACCTTAACGACGACGGCAGTAAGGTTGTCCTCTGCGCCGCGCTCGAAACACAAACCCTTTAAATACTCGCAGATCTCAGCCGGATCGCCGCCAAAGGTCAGAACTCCCTTGATCTCGGGATCGGCTACGTGACGAGTGATGCCATCTGAGCAGATGAGAAATGAATTGCCCGGACCGATCATGATCGTCTTAATGTCAGGCTCGACCGTCGGTTCGGCACCAAGCGCGCGGCTGATGATATTTTTGCTCGGATGATTCTCGGCCTGCTCCTCGGTCATCCGGCCGGCGCGAACTTCCTCAGCGACCATCGAGTGGTCGTCGGTCTCGCGGAAAAGATTCCCTTCCCGGTCTACACGATAAAGCCGCGAATCGCCGACATGCGCTATCGTTGCGATGCTTCCGGCAAGATGAAGCGCTACGAACGTCGTCGCCATGCTCGAAAGCTGCGGCAATTCCTGCGCCATCCTGTAGATCGCCGAGTTGGCCTCCTCAATGGCGGATCGCATCACCACCTCGGCGTCGGCCCCGGTCTTGAAATTACGAAACGCCTCGCTGAGAATCTCCATCGCCATTTGCGACGCGACCTCGCCCGCTTGCGCCCCGCCGACGCCGTCCGCCACGGCATAGATCCCAAACTCCGGCATCTCAAGATACGAGTCCTCGTTGTGAGGGCGCTTCTTACTAAGCCCGCGGTCACTCACCGCGCCTGATGCGATATGGAGTTCCTTATTCATCCGTTGAAGGTGCAGATGGAAGGGGTTTAACCTCAAGGGCGTCGCGCCTCCGGTCGGTCGCATTACGATGCGAAAGGGCCATCAGCATTCCGAGCATCGTGAAGCTCGTTATAAGACTAAACCCGCCGTGACTGACAAATGGCAGCGTAATACCGGTCATAGGCAACGCTCGCGTGATCCCGCCGATGTTCACCAGCGCCTGAAAACCGAGGAATGCCGATAACCCTGCGGCGCAAAGCTTCCCGAACATGTCGCGCGAATCCCTCGCGGTACGAATGCCGGCAGCGACGAAAACGATAAGCGCACATGTGATAAGCAGGCCGCCGAAAAGCCCCAATTCCTCGGCAAGCGCCGAAAAGA
>JAFAOW010000214.1 GCA_019247455.1 Acidobacteriota bacterium
AACGGTCCCTCCGGTGAAGTCGTGATCCCTGCTACCGAAGCGATATTGATGATCGACCCCGACCCCGCGTCCAGCATCACGCGCCCCGCCTCGCGTGCGAACAGAAAGCACCCGGTGAGGTTCACGTCGATCACCTTCTGCCAACTCTCGGCCGACATTTTATCAGGCCTACCCGCCCACGCGACGCCGGCGTTGTTGACCAGGATGTCGAGCCGCCCAAAGCGGTCCCTGCACGCGTCGACTACACGGCGGACGTCATCTTCATTTGCGACATCACAGACCTCGCCGCACACATCAAAACCGCGGCCCTCGAATGCCGCGACGGTTTTTGCAAGCGTGTTCTCCCGGCGGTCGCACAGCATCACCCGAGCCCCCGCCTCGGCTAGTCCCTCGGCCATCTCCGCGCCCAGCCCCCGTGCGCCGCCCGTCACGATCGCAGCCTTGCCTGTCAGGTCCAATTGTTCAAAAACCGTTTTGCTCATTTTCCGGCTTCCGCCTTCATCCTTCCGCCTTCAAACAGTGAATCCCCCATCTACGACGACCACCTGCCCCGTCATATAGCTGGACGCGTCCGACGCGAGGAAGACCGCGGTGCCCTTCAGCTCGCCCTCACGCCCTACTCGCGGGATAGGGTTGTGCTCCTCGATCTGGTTCTCATAGATATCGATGACGGCATCAGCGAGCCTCGAGTGAAAGAATCCCGGTGCAATGGCATTAACACGAATCCCCGAGCGGCCCCAGCTTGCGGCCAGCTCGCGCGTCAGCCCGATCAGCCCGGCCTTGCTCGCCACGTATCCCGCATAAAACGGCCCGTTCGCCGAAGAGGTCATTCCCGACACGCTCGCGATATTTATGATCACGCCCTTGCCCAGGGTCAGCATCTGCTTCGCGGCGGCCTGCGCCATCAGGAAGCAGCCCGTCAGGTTCACGTCGATGACCTTCCGCCATTGATCGAGCGTCATCTCCTCTGGCCTCGCTCCCCACGAAACGCCCGCGTTGTTCACCAGAATATCGACGCCGCCAAACGCGCTCACCGCTTCAGCGATAGCCCGCGTCGCGTCATCCGGCTTCGATACATCCGCCAAAACCCCGAGCACCTCAAAGCCGCGAACAGCGAATTCCGCAACTGTCTCATCCAGCCACTCGGCCCTCCGGGCACAAAGGACCAGCTTCGCACCCGCTTCAGCCAGCCCCTCCGCCATTTCCTTTCCTATCCCACGCGAACCACCCGTGACGACTGCCACCCGCCCCGTCAGATCGAATAGTTCCTTGATCGCTCCCGTCATTCGGCAGTTAGGATAGCACGTCCATATTCCCCCGTTGCGTATGACCTTTCCATTCGGTCTAATTTAAGTATGTCTAAGACTCAAAAGGAGCTCGCGTTTTTGCGTGACCTCTATGTTCAGGATGAGTGGACCAGGCGGTTTGCGGAGATGGTGGATAAGCACATCGATCTGAGCGAGGCGGACAACCTGCTATACATAAACGCGGGCACGGGCACGCACGCGCTTACGCTCGATGAAAAATGGGGCGAGAAGACGGATATCTTCGGGCGTTGCGAGGACGAGGACCTTGTCACGATCGCACGCGACAAGGGGGCCGCCGTCAGCTCGAAGGTCGATTTCTCAATGATCGATTTTGAGGATGAGGCTTTTGACGCCGTGCTCGCCGACGCGGGGTTTGTTAAGCCAGCGGACTTGGCGGAGTTCGTCGCGGACGCGGCCATGAAGGCGAAGGTCGGCGGCGACGTCGCTGTCTTTCTACCCGCGAGCGGCAGCTTTGGAGAGGTATTTTCACTCGTGTGGGAGGTGCTGTTAAACGAGGATCTCGGCTCGCACGGTGCAGCCGCTGAGTCATTGATCACCGAGCTCCCTTCACAAGAGGCTCTTGAGAGGATAGCCGAGCGTGCCGGGATGGTGAATATTCACGTCGAGACCGCAAATGAAATATTCGAATACGACGATGGCGCGGCGTTTGTCTCTTCGCCACTGGTTGAAGATTTTCTGATGCCTGCGTGGCTTGAGATGCTTTCAGAAGAAGAAAAAGAACGGGTGACCAGCGGCCTCGCTCGTCTTATCGACGAAGAGGACGGAAGTCTGACCTTCCGATTTTCCGTAAAGGCGGCGTTGTTGACAGGCGAGCGAGGCTAGCCGAATGGCCTTGCAAGTCGTATTCGTTGAACCGCTAACGCCGTTACGGACGTGCGGGCTTATGCACATCAGTGCTCGGCGCGGGCGGCAGCACGGCGCTTCATCTCGGCCTCGAGGTCCGCGTCGCTCATTTCCGTGATCTGAGGACGAGGAGCGCTCGAACCGGCAGAAACGCGGTCGACGACCTCGCCTTCTTCGGCTTCGCGGAGGCCCTCCTTAAATGCTTTGCGTGACTGGCCTAAAGACTTCGCAAGCTGGGGCAAGCGAGACGCCCCGAAAAGGAGGAAGAGAACTGCGACGATGAGGATTATCTCTGTGGTACCAAAATTCATTGCAATATTCCTTAGACGCTAACTGGCGTCAAAATGATGAAAATACCGTCACATCATAACGCTAAACGGCGGAAGATTCACTATTCTTCGACCTAAAGCGGTTCATCGCCTCGACCAGTGCCGACGTGATGCCGGACTCGGAGACCGAATGGCCGGCATCGGGGACGACGATGAACTCGGCCTCGGGGAACGCCCGGTGCAGCTGCCAGGCCGATGTGATAGGGCACACGACATCGTACCGCCCCTGCACGATCACGGTCGGGATGTGCCGGATCTTATCGACATTCTCGATAAGAAAATTCTCAGACGGGAAGAACGAGTTGTTGACAAAGTAATGGCACTCGATGCGTGCTAGGCTCAGAGCCTCATGCTCGCCTTCCCAATGGTCCATGAGGTCCTTGTCAGGGAGAAGCTTGGAGGTCGAGCCTTCCCAAACGCTCCAGGCGCGGGCCGCCGAGAGGCGAGTGGATTCGTCGTCGCTGAAAAGGCGCTTGTGATACGCAGCGATCATATCGCCTCGTTCAGCTTCTGGGATCTCGTCACGGTAACGTTCCCAAAAATCGGGAAAGATCTCAGATGCTCCGGATTGGTAAAACCATTGCAGCTCGCTCTTCCGCGTGAGAAAAATGCCCCTAAGGATCAACCCCAGACATCGGTCCGGGTGAGTAACACCATACGCCAGACTCAGCGTCGAGCCCCACGAACCCCCAAATACATGCCATTTCTCGATGCCAAACTTTTCGCGCAACGCTTCAATGTCTTTGACGAGGTCCCACGTAGTGTTCCCGCGGACCTCAGCGTGCGGTGTCGACTGGCCGCTGCCGCGCTGGTCAAAAAGAATGACATGATACGCCTCGGAGTCGAAGAACCGGCGGTACATCGGGATCAGCCCGCCGCCTGGCCCGCCGTGCAAAAAGACGACCGGAATTCCATCGGGATTGCCGACGCGTTCGTAATAAATGGTGTGGAGATCCGACACCGGCAGCATGCCGGAATCAAAGGGCTCGATCTCGGGGTAAAGGGTTGCCATGCGTTAATGATACGTGAATTCGGGGCGATTTGAGGAACCCCTACTTTAAGAAGTTGTAAAACCAGAGCTGGAATACCAGCAGCGTCCACAGCTGTTTGTGGTGGCTGGCAGCCCCTGATTCGTGCTCGGAGATCAGCCGCTGCACCGGATTCGATTCAAAAAGCCCCTGGCTCTTTAGCCGCCCGGGCGCGAGCAGATCATGAAGCATCGGGTTGAGACGGCCTTTGAGCCATTCGGCGATCGGAATTCCGAAGCCTTTCTTTCCCCGGGTGAGGATCTCGGCAGGGAGCAGATCCCTGACGGCGCGCTTGAGGATGTACTTGCCGTTCGAGCCGCGGAGCTTGTAATTCAGCGGCAGGGAAGCAGCAAATTGGCCTACGCGAGGGTCGAGGAATGGAGCACGTGTCTCAAGGCTCACGGCCATCGACGCACGGTCCACCTTGGTGAGGATGTCCTCGGCCATGTAGTAGTTGATGTCGAGAAATTGCATTTTTTCGATCGGATCGACAGCGTCGCTTGACTCGAGCAGCAGCCTCGCGTCGGCGTAGATGTCGCCGGACGTTTTTTCGCGAACATCCGCTGTGAGAACACTCGGCTGCTCATCGACCGCAAATGAACCAAACCACGAATGGTGGCGGGTGATGACATCATATTTCGCAGATCTGACAAAGCGCTTCGCCTTGTAATCGAATGAGAGATTTTTTGTAGAGACGGGCAGAGCGTTGACCATCGGCTCGATCAAGCCGGACCGCACAAAACCGGGGATCGCAAGATACTTATTCGCTACCTTATGACCGTAATACATAGGATACCCGGCAAAAAGTTCATCGCCTCCATCGCCGCCGAGTGCCACGGTAACGTGCTTCCGCACGAAGCGGGCGAGCATATAGGTGGGCAAGAGCGAGGCATCGGAGAGGGGTTCGTCCAGCCATGATGTGATCTCGGGAACAAGATCCGCCGCAGTGTCGGCGCTCATTTTTGCTTCGTAATGCTCAGTGCCGAGGTGCGAGGCGACCATTCGGGCGTAACGAGACTCGTCGAATGAATCTTCCTCGAAGCCGATCGAGAAAGTTTTTACTTTTTCAGTCGCGTGCTGCACAGCGAATGCGGCGACCGTCGATGAATCGATACCGCCCGAGAGCAAGATGCCCAGCGGCACGTCCGATACCAGACGCATACGGACGGCATCAGAAAGCAGGTCGCGTAGTTCGGCGGCGGCCTTGTCGATCGAGCCCAGGCGCCCGTTCTTTGCCCAAGTGAGATTCCAGTATCGGCGCGTCCTTACTTGACCGTTCTCGACGACGAGCATGTGTCCAGCCGGGAGCTTCGCAATGCCTTTGAAGATCGAGCGCGGGGCCGGGACGTAATCGTAGGAGAGATAATATCGCAACGCACTGAGATCTAATTCGGCGTGAACAACCGGGTGCGCGAGCATCGCCTTAGGCTCCGACGCATAGATCAGCTTCCCGTCGAAAATGCCGTAATATAAAGGCTTTTCGCCAAAACGGTCACGAGCAAGGATGAGCTTTTTGCTAACGGAATCCCACAACGAAATAGCGAACATTCCGTTGATGTGGTCAATGAAATCCTCCCCGTACATTTGGTAAAGATGCGGGACGATCTCAACGTCGGTCTTTGTGCGAAACTTATGACCGAGCTTATCCAACTCGGCACGGACCTCACGAAAGTTGTACAACTCGCCATTGATCATCGCGACGACCGTGTTGTCCTCGCTATACACTGGCTGGTCGCCGGTCTTCAGGTCTATGATCGAGAGCCGCCGCATTCCGAGCGCTACCTGGTCGTCAATCCAGGTACCTTCGCTGTCCGGTCCGCGATGGAGGATCGCCTCGCACATCGAGTGCAAGGTCGCTTCGTTATGATCGGTTGAATTGGATGCGAGGTTGACCCACCCCGTAATGCCGCACATAAGGAATTCTAACCACAGATAAACACAGATGGACACGGATAAGAAAACTTGTCGTATCTGTGTGTATCTGTGTTCATCTGTGGTTTCAAAATCCGATTCGCTCCCGCACGGCGTAGATCGTCTTGTCCTGCGATTCATGGTACGTGCGAACGAGAAGCTCGGCGAGCAAGCCCATGAGGCAAAACTGCACGCTGATCGCCAGCATGACAACCGCGATCACGGGCAGGGGAGTCAGAATGAATGACGTGCCCTCGAACTTGAGTACGATCGCCCATACTGCCGCGACAAATGAGATGAGGAACGCCAGCATTCCGAAACCGCCAAACACATAGATCGGCTTTGTCTGATACGACGCCATGAATTTTATCGTCATCAGATCGAAAACGACCTTGACCGTGCGCGAGATGCCGTACTTCGATCTGCCCATGGTGCGGGCGTGATGATCGACTGGAATTTCGGCCACGCGGGCTCCGGCCCATGATGCGTAGATCGGAATGAATCGATGCATTTCGCCGTAGAGCCTGACATCCTGAATGACCTCGCGCCTGTAGGCCTTAAGCGAACAGCCGTAGTCGTGAAGGTGAACGCCGCCGATCCACGAGATGATGCGGTTGGCGATCTGTGACGGGATCTTACGCGAGATAAGCTTGTCCTGCCTGTTTTTTCGCCAGCCGGAGACTACGTCGTAGCCTTCGTCGAGTTTGTCGAGAAGACGCTTAATGTCTGCCGGGTCGTTCTGAAGGTCTGCATCCATCGGAATGAGGATCTCGCCGCGAGCAGCGTCGATGCCGGCGCTCATCGCTGCAGTTTGGCCATAGTTCCGGCGAAGCGAGATCACACGAACCCGGCCGTCTGCGGCAGCCAACTCTTTCAGAATGCTGAGGCTTTTGTCGGTCGAGCCGTCATCTACATAAATGACCTCGGCGGTCTTGCCGAGCTCGTCAAGAGCGGCCTTGATCTTCTCGTGCATCGGACGCAGATTTTCTTCTTCGTCAAGGACCGGCAGAAATAACGAGAGTTCGGGGTTGTTAGTTACTGTATCGTTCATCGAACAAACAAGTATTCTGCCCGCGAAAGCTGCGAAAGTCACGAAAGGGCGAGGCATTTTGCTCTCGGGTGTGACTAACCCTTCCTGGCCACAACGACGATGGAGACTCCGAAGGGGAAGTTGAAATTTCTTAGCCAGAATCGCTCCGCGCCAAAGAGCGAACCAAACACACCATTTAGAGCCGAGATGTTGACGTTGTTCTCAGACTCCGGTTTGATTCCGGTCACCTTCATCAGCGTACGGCCGCCCAGGATCGGTGCGAAGAATGTCCAGTTCGCGTAGGTCGCACGCTCGATCTCGTATCCGGCCTGTTTGAGTCGGTCGACTATCTGCCTTTTGGTGTAGCGGATGCGATGGTGCGAGATGTCGTCCTGCACGCCCCAGAGCCACATAAATGCCGGCACAAAGATCAGCGAATACCCACCGCTCTTAGTGACGCGGTACATCTCTGTCAGACCCGCGACGTCATCATCCAGGTGCTCGACCACGTCGAGCGCGGTCGTCAGATCAAACGATCCTTCCGCGTAAGGCAGCGTTTCCGCAAGGCCCTTTTGAACGGCGAGGCCCTTGCGGCGGCAGAATTCCAACGCGTCATCCGAGACATCGACGCCCTCTGCCTCTCCGTACTGTGACAGCATCTCGATATTCGCCCCGGTCCCGCACCCTACGTCGAGAATTCTGATCTTTGAACTTTGAAGTTTGAGCTTTGAAACTATCGGCCCAAGAAACGACTCAAGGATCCTGCGCCGGCCGACGAACCACCAATGTGAGCCCTCCACCTCATCCATGATGGCGTAGGTGTGCTGCTGCATTTCCTGAGGTAAAGCTGTGCTCATTTACGCGAATACCAGTCCCATCATCCTGCTCGCGGTCGGGCCCATATCGCCGTCCTCGGCAAGTTTGTAGCTTTCACGAAGGCGTTGCCGAATGCCGTCGTCATTCACGAAATACTTGCCCGATGCATCCTGGCCGAGGATCATCAGGCCGATGCCCTCGTCGAGGTATTCCTGCTTATTGATCTGCAGCATATAATTGCCGGCAGTCTTGTGAGCATTCCATTCGAGCTCGTAAAGCGTCGGATCATAGACGCCGATCGGATTCATATCCCGATTGGAAAAACTCTCAAGAGCTGTCGCGAAATCGTAGGCGTGCTGACCCTCGTGAACGAAGGTCCCCTCACAACCGCGTTGAAAGCCGGTGTCGATCGTCTCCTCTGCGATGACGATATATACCTCACCGAGAGCCTCCTCCAGATCGATCCGTTCCGTCGCAAGGCGAAGATTTGTTTTTACGGAGCTGACCAGGCCGGTGCGACCAGACGCGTTCACCTCGCTGACCGGTTTCACCTGCACAAGCATTTTTGAATCGATGATCGCTCCGATCACTCGCTTATGCGTCGCGTCGCCCTTGTCCATGAGCATCGCAAAGGCGTCCTCCACGGACTTACGGTACTTTTTGGCTATCCCTCGATCAAACTTCATGGCTGGAAAATAGAAAATAGAGAATAGAGAATAGAAAATCGACAAATCAAAGTTTCGAACGCTGATAATTTGCCCATCCGCTCATCATTCGTCCTATCTCATCGCACTCAGAATCGAGTTTGACAAGCGATTCGTCCGACAAGAATCCGAGCTTTCTACTAATCAATAACTCTGTTGAGACCTCGCTTGCTGAACCCTGCGCCATTGAGATAAATCGCAAAGTATCTTTTGGATAAGCTCGAGCTGCTCCCTCCGCGATATTCGCCGGAATCGATACCGCAGCCCTTCGAATCTGTGATACTAGGCCAAACCGCTCGTCAGAGGGAAACGCCTCCGTATGCTTGTAAATCATTACCACAAAGTCTACCGCCTTTTGCCAAACTTCTAGCTTTTCGTGGGAGCGCATAATAACAACTATTCTCTATTCCCTATTTACTATTCTCAATTCTTCCAAACCCGCACCAACTGTTCTGATTATGCCATGTAATTTCAACATCCTCGGCGCCGATCTCGTTCCACCATTCACTGAACTCATCCCTAGAGATATAGAAGGCGGTCGGCGCGACCAGGTGGTCGAATACAATGTTGTGCTGCTCGCGCCAGCCGAAGCTGCCTAGATGATTCATGTACTCGTTGTAAAAGAGCTTGTTCGCGACGCCCTTCGAGGCCGCGTTGATCGGCCGGTAGACGAGTTTTGTGGTCAGGAAAACGCCAAGCGTCGGCAGCTTCGATAGTTGATAAAGAACAGGTTGCGAGATCTGCGACGTAAAGCTCTCGCGAACCGGATTTACAAATCGGGTGATCCATTCGTTGTTCTCGGCTCCGTACACCCACGCGGAAATGTGGCCTCCTTGTTTTACCTTTCCGGCCAGCGACAAGAATGCCTTCCTGGGATCTGGCGTGTGGTGCAGGACGCCTACGCTGAATGCGTAATCGAATGCCTTTTTTAGCGGCAGCTTGAAAATATCGCATTGCACAATATGCGCGTTTGGCAGCCCGCGGGTCAGCGCGAAAGCCGATTCCACACCGTCACCCAGATCGATGCCGACGACATCCTTAGCACCCCATTCAGCGGCAAGCTTTGTGTGCCGCCCCTTTCCGCATCCGCCCTCGAGAACGACCTTTCCATCGAAGAAGTCGGCAGTCACCGGCTGTAGCCAGCCAAGGAACTGATCTTTATACTTGGGATCCTCTTGTGTGAAATGCGTCCACTGCCAGCCGAAATTCTCGGCTGTCTCAGCTTTTTCTTCTTCGATCTTTCCCAAGTCCGCGAAGCGCGGTACGCCACGCATGACACGATACTCGCGCGTGCACTTTTGACACGTGAGCACACCCTCCATGATCTCTTTTTCTTCGTATTGCGAGGCGTAGGCCAACAGGATGTCGCCGCCGCAGGTAGGGCAGGCGAGCAGCTCCAACAAACGTTCTTTCATTTCCTATTTACCGCGGCGTGGAGTGCATTCCAGGACCGGTGAAGCAGGTCGTCGATTTGTCGCCAGTCCTCCTCGGTGACGCCGCCTGATTCAGCTTTATTATCGCGAATATCCATCGCCTGTGCACGGAGCGTGCCGTATTCCGTCAGTTCCTCTGAAGAAACGCCATAGACTGCGGCCGCTCCGTCCGCCAGCGCCTTTGCGAGATCGCCGGGTTGATGTTGGAGCCTCTGTCGATGGACGATCCACCATTCGAGCTCAAGTTTTGCAGCCGCCTCGACATCAAAATCGCTCGCCGATACATCATGGATCTCCCGGTAAAACTTGCGGAGATCGGGCAGAGCCTTTTCGTAATCCGCGCGCGACTTACCATCCTTGAAAACAAAAGCTGACTTCGCTGCATAGAATGCGACCAATTGGCGGCGCCAGAAGGGGAAATGGAATTGCGTTTCGAGAAGCTCACCGGCCTCGCGAAAGAGCTGCAGCCGCTGACGTGCGTAATACGACCGCCACATAGCAGTATCGAGCCGCGCAACCTCATTTGCATCAAAGTCACGAATCTCCACCTTGAAAGGCCGGAAGAGATCGCTGCAGATCCACGCAGCGAGCGCCGCGATAACTAACAGAAGTGCGATCAGGATCTTGCGACGAACTTTCACGAACGGGTAATAATTACAGATGGATCTTGGAATTATTGCGTTCCAGTGATTCCTTGAACCTGTCGTACTCAGTGAATGGGAACGGCCGACGCCAATTGAATTCAAATTCGTCGGTGTCACGATCCTCGTACAACTGTTCAAATGTCTCAGCAAACGCGTTACAGACCATGCCGACAGTTCCGACATGCGAAAAGACAAGTCTCTGTTCTGCAGGATCACGCTGATCGGTCGGGTATTCGTAGATCTCAAGTATCAGTTTCTCGCCGTTTCGGAGGAAGCGAATATCGTAGGCCTCGGGATCGCGATTCCATTTGAGCAGGTGCTCATTCTGGGGTGAATCCGAGTCCGTGATGTCAGCGAGAGCGATCATCATATCGGCCAAGGCGCCGGGATACGGTGCGTGCGCGGTTGTAGTGTGGAATTCGGTCTCGCCATCTTTAAATCCGATCGACATCCAGCCGCACTGCGGACTGTTAAAACTGACCTCCAGTTTTCCCGGCATAAGGTAGTTATGGTAGCTTTTTTGTGAAATCTAATCCAAGCAGATCCTTAGGAGACAAAAAATGGGCAAATTCCTAGCGTTGATGACCACACTGGTTATTGTTGCGAGCGTTACTACCTCGATCGACGCGCAAAAGAAATCTACGGTACCGCCGCCGCCGGCCGAGGCTGAATACAATTTCACGGCCGTCATCCTGCCTGGGCAGGGCGTGTCGATGGTTAGCGTTGAGCCGAATCTTCACTCTCCTGAAACGCTCGGTGAAACGTCCCAGGAATTTTTTAAGGATTTCTTCGGCACGCGTCCCAGGGATAGCAAGCGGGCGATGCCCAAGGTGACGATCCGATTCGCTGACGATGATGATATTGATGCGATCGTAAAAGCCGTGAATAGTGTGCGGGTCTCGCCGAAGATCGTCGTCGAATTACAACACTTGATCTCCATGGAGACGCTGATCGTCTCACCTAAGCCGGGAGGGGCAGACTCGATCAACGTCAGACCAAATCCGTTGTTTCTGATGGTTGCCGTAGATGAGCGCGGCATTGTTACGCTCAATAACGATGCTACGGGGAAGATGTCAGACCTTCGCCAGCTATCCGATCAGCTGAAGCAGATCTTTTCAGATCGGGAAAAGAACGGCGTATGGCGTGAGAATACGAATGAAGTTGACAAGACCGTATTCATCAAAATGCCTCTAAAGGCCCCCGCTGCTGAGTTGATAAAGATCGTGAAAGCTTTGAGGGCCGCCGGATCCGACCGGATCGGATTGCAGCTAGACGATCTGGTTCCAGTGAGAATGGTAACCATAGACTCTATCCCGCTTACGCCGCCCAAAAGGCCAACCGAATGAAGCAGTATCACGATCTCCTAAAACACATTCTCGACAACGGCGTCCGGCATGAGGATCGGACAGGAGTCGGAACCATTTCGGCCTTTGGATATCAGACACGGTTCGATCTGCGGGAAGGGTTTCCGATCGTCACGACGAAGAAGGTGCCATTTCGATGGGTTGCAGAAGAGCTGTTTTGGTTTCTTAGCGGGTCGACCAGCGAGAAGGAATTGAACGACCGCGGCGTCGATATTTGGGCGGAATGGGCTACTGAGGAACAAACCGCTCGATTCAAACGCAACGAAGGTGACTTGGGTCCGGTGTACGGATATTTGTGGCGCTCGTTCGGTGGTGATTATCCCAAAATGAATGGCGTTGACCAGATCGCCCGCCTCGTCAACGAGATCGAAACCAACCCGAATTCACGCCGGCTGATCGTTTCAGGCTGGGACCCGCGCGTTTGCGATGAAGTGGCTCTGCCGCCTTGCCACACGCTCTTTCAATTTAAGGTAGAGAATGGCAGGACGCTGCATTGTCAGCTATATCAACGGTCGGCGGATGCGTTTCTCGGCGTGCCGTTCAACATCTCGAGTTACGCTCTGATGACGCATTTGGTCGCGCATGTGACAGACCTCGAAGTGGGCGACTTTATCCACACTTTCGGCGATCTGCACATTTATTCAAACCACTTGAACCAAGTGAATGAGATCCTAACGCGCGATCCGAGGCCGCTGCCAACACTTGAGTTCGCGGATGCCGATGCTCTGAAAGGCCTCGACGGCCTACTGAACTTTAAATACGAGAATCTAAAACTGAACAACTACCAGTCCTGGGGCAAGATTGCGGCCCCCGTCGCCGTTTGAGTCAATTGCGCATGGGTTTCATTTCCGCCATACTCAGGTACTCGTCGCAGGCTTTACTCATCTGATCGAGGCCAGATTTGTCTTCTAGGGCTGGATATGATCGCCAGAGATCCCTGATCTTTTTGATCTCGTCTTTCCCGTTTCCAAAGTTGATCGCCTTCAGCGCTTGAATGGCTCGAAAAGTTCGCGCATAGCGGTCCCTTGGCGTCTGATTGTCCGATTCGTCGAGATGGTTCCACCAACCTATCGCTAGTCGTGGGGCGACTCTTTCCCAAAAGACTCGGTCGCTCTTGACGATAGCGAGTAAATCTCCTCCTGCGGCATACCCCCCAGCAGCCGCGAGCGCGTCAATCGCATCCGAATGTATTTCCGTCTGAGTTTCATCTCGCAAAATCGCCCGCAGCACAGGTAATGCGGCTGGCCCACACTGGCTCAGGCCCTCAAAGGCCCGATCTCGCGCCAAAAAAAGCTCAGACCGAGTAAATTTTGCTAGGGCAGATGCACGCTTACCATTGTCGGGATTTGAAAGAGCATTCCGAAACAAGGCCTCTTCATCGACAATATCTGATGTTCGATACTTGATCTCAGCGTCGCTCTTGTCTAGCTCACGCAGCTCGCTGGGCCCGGGATTCATGAGCTGTAGAAAGCCATAAGCGTGCATCCCTTCGAGCCAGACGACTGAAACGTTCAGGTCACCGGCAAAGCTGGCGCCTTCCCAATGGATGGAACTTTGCGGGGTTGTCGGCTCGGACTTTTTAAGGTAAATAACCATGCGTGTACCGGTAACGTGCTCCACCGAAGTGGTCTGTTGTCCAAACCCAACCTTTATTGCACGTGACTCCTCGGGGGCGAACTGTGCCATTTCCGGCAGGTTAAGTTGGTCACCAGGTAACAGGTTCACTTTCCAAGACTCAATCACAGTGAGCTTGCCATCAATAACATCGCCTTCTGTAGCGACAACGATGTCGGTCGCGTTCCATGCACAGTAGTCGAGATTGAACGACGGCCGGATTCCAGCGCGTACCGAGATGATGCTGAAAACCAAAAGGATGAATGCTAACAGTTTCATCACTATCTAGCTTACTTCACCGTTGCCGGCTGAACTGCCTTCGTTCGTATTGTAACGCCCTCGCCGGCGGTCAAAAGCAATCGGCGGGCGTCGAGGCTTGCTATGTCCGAAGGAACGTATGAAAGGAGATACCGGTTCTTCCGCAGCTCATCGCAGATCGCTTTGGCTGCCGTCTGAGGTTCCTTGAAATCGAATACCTGGCCCCCAGTTTCCTCGGCCAGACGCGTAATTACTTGAGGTGCCTTCGGCTGGTCGCGGCGGTACGCGCCGCTTGTGCGGTCGTCGATCTGCAGACTGTAGAGGGTAACGTTATTCTTCTGCAAAAGGGCCAATACATCGTTGAATTTTGTCTTGCTCCCGCGGTCGAGGCCGTCACTGATCACGACGATCGCCGTCTTGCGCGTTCCCGGCATGAGGGGAAGAAGCACTTCGTTGACGGTGACCGCTAGCGCGTCAAAGAGGTTCGGGTTTCCCTTCTTCCGGAACAGACCGAATGATCTCTCCATCTTCTTCGGATCGTCGGTCCACTCCTGGATGATCGCCGGCTTTTCATCATACGCGACGACAAAAAGCTGATCGCCGTCGTAGATCTCATAGGCGAATTCCATCGCCGCGGCCTTCATTTTTTCGACCGAAGTGCCGAGAGTTTCAGAATTATCGACAAGGATCACGATCCGCGAAGGGCTCGGATCTACCACGAAGTTCTTTATTTTCTGCTCAAAGCCATTCTCGTAAAGATAAAGGCTTTCGAGTTTTATCGGGTCTGTCTTGTTGTCGGTCCGCGCAGCGGTAACGGTCAGGACCTCGTTGTCCGCGTCCGTGCCTTTAATGTTGTGGCGAGACTGCGCGGGTAAATGCAGTGCGGCCAGCAACACGATCGCCATGGCCGCAAGAGATGTCCTAAGAACGAGCTTCATTCACCGCCGGACTTTGAACCGCCGCCTGAAGCAGCCGGTTTTGTGTCACTTGTCGGTTTTGATGCCGTCTCGGAGGATGAGGTTGATTCGGATGAGGTGGTTTTCTCAGGGCCGGCCGCTGAAGTTTCTGTCTTCGGGCCATTCTTACCGGCGTAATCGGTCACGTACCACCCGGCACCTTTGAATTGAAACCCTGACAGCGACCACTGTTTCTCCAATTTACCGTGACACTTTTCGCACGTTGTCAGCGGCGCATCAGAAACGCTCTGGCGCTTCTCGAAATGCTCACCGCACTGCAGACATTTGTACTCGTAGATCGGCATATCAACTAGAATATCACTCGGCTGACGCGGCGTTCGAGCCCGCTTGATGCTCATTCTCCGCCAAAAAGCGTTCGGCATCGATCGCAGCCATGCAGCCCGTACCCGCGGCAGTGATCGCCTGGCGATAATACGAGTCTTGAGCGTCGCCGCACGCAAAGACACCGGGCACATTCGTCGCCATCGTCTTGCCTTCGGTTATCAGATATCCGACGTCATCCATATCAAGCATGCCTTTAAACAGCTCGGTATTCGGCTGGTGCCCGATCGCTATAAATACACCTTGAGTCGGGAAATTGCTCGTCTCGCCGCTCTCACTGTTTGAGATCGTAATGCTCTCGACCCCCGTTTCAGGAGTGCCATGTATCTCCTTAACTTCGGTGTTCCAGAGGATGTCGATCTTATCGCTTGCGAAAACACGGTCCTGCATGATTTTTGAGGCGCGGAATTCATGCCGGCGATGAATAAGCGTGACCTTCGAAGCAAATTTTGTGAGAAACAGGGCCTCTTCCATGGCCGTGTCGCCGCCTCCGACGACCACGATCGGCTTGTCGCGGAAGAAGAATCCATCGCAGGTCGCACATGCGGAAACACCATTGCCGCCAAGGCCTTCCGGAATGGGTGCCTCGCCGGGAATACCCAGCCACTTCGCCGAAGCCCCGGTCGAGATGATCAAAGTGTCGGCCTTAATGATCGTCGAAAAGTCGGCTGAATCCTGACTTTCTTTCCCATACAAGGTAAATGGACGCTGACTTAGATCGACCTTATCTATCCATGTATTGATGATCTCGGTTCCAAATCTGATGGCCTGCTCGCGAAACTCGTCCATAAGGATCGGTCCCATGATCCCGGCACTAAACCCGGGATAGTTTTCGACGTCCGTCGTGATAGTGAGCTGCCCACCGGGCTGCGGTCCGTCAATAACAAGCGGCTCGAGATCCGCCCTTGCCGCATAAATGGCCGCGGTCAACCCTGCCGGTCCGGAGCCGAGAATGACCACTTTCTTGTGAATGGTTACTGGGGACATATGTGTACCAACACCAAGTTCCTGGGCTTAGTCTCTGCCTTTAGTTATATTATAACGCATGGTGTTGCCGTCCGGCCTACGTGGCATTCGTGTAACTTGCTCACGGAAAAAGAGTTTCGTGGTAAACTTAGTTTCGTAGTCTTTTCGATCACCTCGTTCGCCGGTAACTGTTGTCGATGACATCGATCCAGCCTCAATTCGAGGAAAAAAGATTCGCCCTGCGCATGGCGCTTCGGCTGCCTATCGTCGTGTCCGGCAAGACCGACGACGGTGCCACGTGGAGTGAGCCAACCGAGACTGACGACATCTCAACACTGGGTGCTCTTTTTCAACTCAATCAGCCGGTAGCGGCTGGCGACAATCTTTATGTCCGCTCGCACAGACCGAATGGCGTGCCCGTAGAAGTAAAGGCAAAGGTGGTGCGGGTCATACCTGCCAGTTACGGAACATCACGGATAGGCGTTGCTATTGAAGAACCTAAGGAGAGTTGGCTTCGTCTGTTTGTCGCATGGATCGCCGATGACAATATTGTCGAAGGTGTCAACGAGTAGAAATCTTGCAAGAGCCCGCGCGGGTAAGGGTCATCGGTGATTAACGATGGATGCCTTACTCGTGTGGTTTCCACATCCAATTTATGGCTTACGAAACCATCACACTCGAACGCCGCGGAAAGGTCGCCCTCCTCACTATCAACCGTCCTGATAAGCTCAATGCGCTGAGCAGTAAGGTCCACATTGAAGGCGTCGCTGCGCTGGACGAACTCCGGAAAGACGACGGCGTTCGAGTCGTCATTATTACCGGTTCCGGCGAGAAAGCCTTTATTGCCGGGGCAGATATAAGTGAATTCGAGGATAAGACGCCCATCACGCAGCGCAACTCTTTCACTGAAAGATCGCTTTTCAATTCCATAGATACCTTTCCAAAACCCGTCATCGCGATGGTCAATGGCTTCTGCCTGGGAGGTGGGAATGAACTCGCTATGGCCTGCGACATCCGGATGGCGAGCGAGAACGCGAAATTTAGCCAGCCTGAGATCAATCTTGGCATTATGTGCGGCGGCGGGGGTACGCAGCGGCTTCCGCGGCTTGTTGGCGAGGGCCGGGCGATGGAAATGGCCCTAACGGGAAACATGATCGATGCTGTTACGGCGGAGAGATTCGGTTTGGTCAATCATGTATATCCCGCGGACCAGCTCGAGACTGAGACAATGAAGCTTGCCGAGAACATCGCGGAAAAGGCGCCGATCGCTTTGCAACTCTCCAAGGAGGCCGTTAAATTCGCGTCCCGCTCAAATCTTGACGAGGGCCTGCGTAGAGAGGTCGACCTATTTGCCATTTGCTTCTCGACCGAGGATAAGAAGGAAGGCGTTTCGGCTTTTCTCGAGAAGCGAAAGCCGGAGTTCAAAGGCCGATAACACCGCGATTCTTGACGGGTCGGGCTTATTTCGGTAGATTTTAGATTCTCTTCATTCTGCATTCTGCATTTTGCATTCTGCATTTTGAAACCGGGGACGTAGCTCAGCTGGGAGAGCGCATGAATGGCATTCATGAGGTCAGGGGTTCGATCCCCCTCGTCTCCACCAGGATATTTTCCATGAAAGGCATCGGGTAACGATGCCTTTTTTCTGTTTCCTGCGGAAAAGAACGCGCTCGTCAACGAAATAATCCACGAAATTTTGTGACACAGGTCACTCGTCATGGGCAGGCGGGTGGCGCATCTCGCATATCTCCACGCTTACCAATCATTTAAGTTAGGCCGGTTTCGAGTCGCGAGGGGGGAACGCTACTTGCCGTAAAACGGTCAATTACTCAACAGCAATTTGCTCTTTAACAACGGATCTTTAGATCGCACAACTGAAGGCCAGACGAAGGCGGGCCGGATCCACTCAAACGATATTGCACTTCCTAGACCCGCGTTCGTTAATGACCTTCCTCGAGGGAGGTTTCTTATGGAAAATCAGGTTCCGTCCATTTGGGGGGCCATGAAGGCAAAGGGCTATTCTCGCCGCGAATTCATGTATTTTTGCGGCGTCGCGATAGCGGCAGCCGGTCTCGAAAGATCTGGCTTCGGCCAAGTCGTAAACGCGTTCGAAACGAAACCACGGCCGCCGGTCGTTTGGCTGCACTTCCAGGAATGCACCTGCTGCAGTGAGTCTTTCATCCGTTCATCCCACCCGATAGTTGCGGACGTCATCTTCGATACTCTCTCTCTCGATTACACGGAAACGCTCCAGGCCGCGGCTGGTACACAGGCAGAAAAGTCCTTGAAAGACACGATGGAGAAGAACAAGGGCAAGTATATTCTGCTCGTCGAGGGTTCCGTGCCCCTGCTCGAGGACGGGATCTGCTGCACGATCGGCGGCCGTTCCGCTTTGGAGATATTGAAGGAGGCTGCGGCTGACGCGGCGGCTATCGTCGCCTGGGGTAACTGTGCTTCGCATGGCTGCATACAAGCCGCGAAGCCAAACCCGACCCAAGCAACACCGATCTCGAAACTGATCAAGAAACCTGTCATAAATGTCCCCGGATGCCCTCCTATCGCCGAGGTAATGACGGGTGTGGTTACCCACCTTCTTATTTTCGGAAAGCCACCTGAGCTCGATTCGCGGGGCCGCCCGAAGGAATTCTATTCCCGCCGGGTTCACGATACGTGTTACAGGCGTCCGTTCTATGATGCAGGGCTTTTCGTTGAGAATTGGGACGACGACGCGGCCCGAAAAGGCTATTGCCTCTACAAGATGGGATGCAAGGGTCCGACTACCTATAACGCCTGCGCTGTTACCAAGTGGAATCAAGGATTGGGCTATCCGATCCAGGCTGGCCACGGTTGTATCGGCTGCAGTGAGGAGGCGTTTTGGGATCAGGGGCTGTACGAGAGGTTGCCAAAATTCCCGGGATTCGGAATTGAATCGACTGCGGACACTGTCGGCAGAACAGCGACGGTGGTAACCGCCGCCGGTGTCGGTCTCCACGCCATAATGTCGTCGATCCGAAAGCGAAAGGTCATTGAGGAGAACATGGACGAGTCGGTCAACATCAACCCGCCAAAGCCGGGATCTGCGATGCCCGCCGACTCCGTGGACGAAGGAGGTGACGCATCATGACACGTGTAGTTGTAGACCCTGTTACAAGGATCGAAGGCCATCTTCGTATCGAGGCGACGATCGAGGGCGGGAAGATCACCGACGCGTACAGCTCGGGAACGATGGTACGGGGGTTCGAAAAAATCTTGAAAGATCGCGACCCGCGTGAAGCGTGGGCCTTTGTAGAAAGGGCTTGCGGGGTATGCACAACCGTGCATGCGCTCGCGAGCGTCAGGTCGGTAGAGGACGCCCTGAAAATAACGGTCCCCCAGAATGCGGAACTCGTTCGCAACCTAATGTTCTGCACTCAGTATATGCAGGACCACGTCGTGCATTTCTACCATCTTCACGCTTTGGACTGGGTTGACGTAGTTAGTGCACTTTCAGCAGATCCAAAAGCAACATCGGATCTGGCTAAGACGCTATCAAATTGGCCAAAGACCTCGCCGGGATATTTCTCGGACCTTCAGAAACGGCTCAAAGCTTTCGTCGACAGCGGCCAACTTGGCATCTTCGCAAATGGATACTGGGGTCATCCGGCCTATAAGCTGCCCAAGGAGGTCAATTTGATCGGCGTCGCACATTATCTTGAGGCGCTGGAATGGCAGAAAGAGATCGTTAAGGTGCATACGATCTTTGGGGGCAAGAACCCGCACCCAAATTATCTTGTGGGCGGAGTACCTTGCTCGTTCAACATCAATGACGTCAACGCCGTGAATACCGAGAAGCTAAATTTCGTGAGTAAGCTCCTTAAGGATGCCGCGGACTTCATTGAGCAGGTCTATATCCCGGACCTGATGGCCATCGCCGGTTTCTATAAGGATTGGGCGGCTATCGGCGGCGGGCTTAAGAATTACATGGCCTATGGCGATCTGCCCACAAAGGGATACGGAGACGTAGATTCGTTCAAATTTCAACGTGGAGCGATCCTTGATCGTGACCTTACCAAGGTATACGACGTGAATGGCCGCGACGAGAACGAGATCAAGGAATACATCTCGCACAGCTGGTACAAGTATGAGGGCGGCGACGCCGTTGGCCTGCATCCGTGGAAGGGAGAGACGGAATTCAACTTCACCGGGCCGAAACCTCCTTACGAGCAGCTCAACGTCGAAGGTAAGTATTCATGGCTAAAGACACCTCGTTGGAAAGAGCATCCAATGGAGGTTGGCCCGCTGGCTCGCGCTCTGGTTGCCTACGCGAAGGGAAACAAGGAGGTCAAGGAAGTTGTCGATGAAGCACTCAAGAAGCTGGATGTTCCGATAACCGCCCTGTTTTCAACACTTGGACGCACGGCTGCGCGTGGTCTCGAGACTAGATTGATCGCGAGATGGGCCCGCGGATTTTTCGACGAACTCATCACCAACATCCGCGGCGGCGACGTCAGTACCTACGCAAAGGGATCATGGGAACCGGCCAACTGGCCCTCTCAGTGTGAAGGCGTGGGTTTGACAGAGGCCCCGCGCGGGGCTCTTGCTCATTGGATACGAATTAAGGACCGCAAGATCGACAATTACCAGCTAGTCGTTCCGTCTACTTGGAATGCAAGCCCGAGAGACCCACAGGGCAATCGCTCGGCGTACGAAGAGTCGCTTATCGGGACGCCCGTCGCCAAAAACGACGAGCCGCTTGAGATCATCAGGACGATACACTCGTTCGACCCGTGTCTCGCCTGCGCGGTGCATCTTTATGATCCGGATGGAAAGCACGTCCATCAGATCCAGGTGAATTAGGAGGTGAAGTATGGCAACAGCAACAACACTACCTTATCGCCGGGTCTATGTATGGGAACTTCCCGTTAGGGTCTTCCACTGGGTCAACGCTATCAGCATTGTTCTGCTCGCGGTGACCGGTTTCCTGATCGGCTGGCCTCAGACGATCTGGATGTCGGATGAACCGTATCAGCAATATTGGTTCGGCTGGGTGCGGTTCATCCATTTTGCGGCCGGCTATATCTTTTTCTTCAACCTCCTTTTTCGTGTGTATTGGTCTTTTGTGGGGAACGAATACGCCCGGTGGTCATCCTACATACCGCACCGAAAGGAGCAATTCCTAAATGCCTGGGAAACGCTCAAGGTCGACATCCTGCAGACCAAGGAAAAGGGAAAGATTTCGGTAGGCCACAATTATCTCGCAGCATTGACGTACCTCGGACTTTTCTTCGTTATGCTCTTTCAGGTCGTGACCGGCTTTGGGCTGTACGCGGGAATGAGTGACGCGTGGCTCCCATGGCTTTTTGCGTGGATCGTACCGTTGATGGGTGGAGATGCCTGGGTGCGCCAGTGGCACCACATCGCCATGTGGGCATTTGTCGTTTTCACGGTGATACATGTTTATCTGTCGTTCTATCACGATGTGGTCGAGGGAAGGGGAACGATATCAGCGATCGTCGGCGGCTGGAAATTCGAAAGGGATGACGAATTCGACAAGTGAAAAGACCAAGGTACTGATCCTGGGTATCGGGAATGTTCTGATGGGTGACGAGGGGATTGGTGTCCATGTAGCCAACGCCCTTGAGAAAGCAGTTCTGCCGGATGGGGCCCAGGTGCTGGATGGCGGAACGGGGAGCTTCCTGCTTCTTGGACCAATGCAAAATGCGGAGAAGGTCATTCTGATCGACGCTACGATCGACGGCGAGACCGCCGGTTCCATTCGCCGTCTGACGCCGAGGTATTCCTCTGACTACCCCGCTACCTTAACTGCCCATGATATCGGCCTGAAGGATCTCCTCGATGCATTTTATCTGACCGGAGGTGACATCCCTGAAGTCTCGCTTTATGCCATCTCTATACCGCCTCTCCAAGACATGTCGACAGAATTATCGCCGGCGCTGCGCAACGCTATTCCCGGCGCAGCGCAGCTGGTCCGCGATGAGGCATGGGATGCATTTGTGAGCTGACTCGAATGCACGAAATGGCCATAGCTCAAAGCATTCTCGATATCGCACTTGGCGAAATGGATCGCCGCGCCGCGACACGCCTTATCGGGATCAAGGTCTCGATCGGGGAATTTAGCGGCGTGGTCAAGGAAGCCCTTGAGTTCGCTTTTCAAGTCCTTACACCCGATACGCGAGCCTCAGACGCAGCGATCGACATCGATATCGTTCCGCTGACCGCGGAATGTCCTCGATGCGGCCCATCTGACTGTCGACTAAACGACCTTAACTTTTTGTGTACCGCCTGCGGGGCTGCCCTGATACTGACCGGCGGTCGTGAGATGAAGGTCGAGTACGTCGATCTCGATTAAGGAGGAAAAATGCACCTGATACCTGTCGGCACCGACATCATGCAGTCAAACGAAGAAACAGCTCTCGAGAATAGAGCATTCTTCAAGAAACATGGCATTTACGTGGTCAATCTCATGTCCGCGCCAGGGGCCGGCAAAACCTCCTTGCTCGAGCGGACCATCGCTGCGATCAATGGCAAATATAAGATCGGCGTGATCGAGGGTGATCTCGTCACGACCTACGACGCTGATCGGATCGCGGCGCTTGGAATACCTTCATATCAGATAACGACCGGCTCAGTGTGTCACTTGGACGCCAAGATGGTCCACAATTCGTTCCACGGATTCGATGTGAAGGGGTTCGACGTCCTTTTCATAGAGAATGTTGGCAATCTTGTCTGTCCGGCGGAATTCAATCTGGGGGAGGACCTCAAGGTGATGGTGTACAGCACCGTCGAGGGAGCGGAGAAACCCAAAAAGTATCCTCTAATGTTTCACGCCGCTGACGCCGTGGTCCTTAACAAGATCGATCTCCTGCCCTATGCGGGTGTATCGGCTAACGAGCTTCATAGGAATGTTCGCGAAGTAAATCCGGGTGCGCCGATCTTCCCCGTATCGTGCCGCACGGCCGAGGGCGTTGACGACTGGATCAAATGGCTTCGGGCGCGCATAGACGAAGGGCGTCTGAAGAACGCCGCTTAAACACTATGTACGATGCCGCTGCATCGAAGAGAAGCGCCCACATTGGCAGACTGCGGATCGCGATCCGCGGGGCCGTCCAGGGCGTAGGCTTTCGACCATTCGTATACCGGCTTGCCAATGAGCTGCGCTTGAAGGGCTTTGTCAAAAATTCACCACGCGGCGTGTTGATCGAGGTCGAGGGAAATGGCGGGACGATCGACCAGTTCCTGCTGCGGATCCCCAGGGAGCTGCCGCCGCGATCCTTTATTCAAAGCCTCGAGAGCACGCATCTTGATGCAATTGTCTTCTCTGACTTCCGCATCGAAGACAGCGACGAAGAGGGTGTAAAGAAGGCCCTCGTTTTGCCGGATGTAGCAACATGCCCGGATTGTCTTGAGGACGTTCTCAACCCCGAGAATCGGCGCTATCGCTATCCGTTCACCAACTGCACCAATTGTGGGCCGCGCTATTCGATGATCCGGTCCTTACCTTACGATCGCCGGAATACGACGATGGCCCGTTTCGAGATGTGCGCCGAATGCCTCGCAGAATATGATGATCCGCTCGATCGCCGATTCCATGCTCAGCCTAATGCCTGCCCTGAGTGCGGTCCGCAGCTCGAATTGTGGGACGCCGAGGGAAAGGTAACTGCGACTCGCGGCGGCGCGTTGATCGCCGCCGCCGATGCCGTTCGAAAAGGTTCCATAGTGGCAGTGAAAGGCCTTGGCGGCTTTCACCTGATCTGTGACGCGGCGAATGACAAAGCCGTACAAGAATTGCGGCTGCGAAAGCGCCGCGAGGAAAAGCCGCTCGCCCTGATGTGTCCTTCGATCGAATTTGCGATGGCCTTGTGCTCAATCTCCGATCTTGAGCGCCGACTGCTGACCTCGCCTGAAGCCCCTATCGTCCTTTTGACCGCGAAGAAAGATGCGAAGATCTCATCTCGCATCGCCCCCGGCAACCCATATCTCGGGGTGATGCTCCCATACACGCCGCTGCACCACCTGCTGACGCGTGAAGTCAGCATGCCCGTAGTCGCTACAAGCGGCAACCTCTCGGATGAGCCTATGTGTATCGATGAGAATGAGGCGATAGAGCGACTGGGTGGAGTTGCAGACGCATTTCTTGTTCATGATCGTCCGATAGAGAGGCATGTAGACGATTCAATAGTAAGAGTGATGGCGGGGCGGGAAATGGTCCTAAGAAGGGCCCGTGGATTTGCGCCGCTTCCTTTTGAGGTGCGCGGAGCTCGAGAACCAATTGTTGCTGCCGGGGCCCATCTCAAAAACACGGTCGCCTTGGCCAAAGATGGGGATGCTTTTGTTAGCCAGCATATTGGTGACTTGGAAACTAAGGAAGCCTTCGACGCCTTTGGCCGAGTGATCAAGGATGTCGAGCACCTTTACGATATCCGTCCGAGCATTGCGGCCTGCGATATGCATCCGGAGTATATCTCCACAAAATGGGCGGATAGATCCGGCCTCCGATCATTTCCTGTGCAGCATCATTACGCCCACGTCCTCGCGTGCATGACTGAGAATGAAGTTCACCCGCCTGTATTGGGAATTGCTTGGGACGGTACCGGATACGGGTCCGACGGCACGATCTGGGGCGGAGAATTCTTATCGATCAATGAAACCGGCTTCGAACGCGCAGCACACCTCCGAACGTTTCGGCTGCCCGGCGGCGACAGTGCGGTTCGTGACCCCCGCCGCACAGCGCTTGGCCTTTTGTATGAGCTGCTGGGTGAGAAACTCTTCGAAAGAAAGGACTTGTTTCCTGTCGTTTCTTTTTCTGACGCTGAACTCAACGTCCTCAGGAAAATGCTGTCACAGTGTTTGAACTCGCCGCTGACATCAAGTGCGGGAAGATTGTTCGATGCCGTAGCGGCGATACTCGGCCTTCGAAAACATTGCGCGTTTGAAGGTCAGGCAGCGATGGAGCTCGAATTTCTTGCCCGCGACTCAGAAACGTCGAGCTATGAACTCAGACTCGTGAAAGAAAACGGTTCACCGATCATCGTCGACTGGGAGCCCATGATCCTGTCTTTGTTGAGTGACATCAATTGTGGCATTCCTGCGGCAACCACCGCAGCGCGATTTCATAACAGCCTCGTAGAAATGATTGCTGCAGTCGCAAGCGAGTGCGGGACCGAGTCTATCGTTCTTACTGGCGGCTGCTTTCAGAATCGATACCTTCTGGAGCACTCTGTCAAACGACTCCGGAAGGACGCGTTCAAGGTTTACTGGCATCAACGAATACCAACGAATGACGGCGGCATCTCGCTGGGCCAGATCGCGGCCGCTGTAAGAGCAGATCAAGAGTGAGGAAGAAAAGCCTATGTGCCTAGCGGTTCCAGGTAAGATCGTGAGCATCGAGGAAGCTGACCCGACGTTTCGTACCGGCCGGGTCAATTTCGGCGGTATCGTGAAGGCCGTTAATCTGAGCTATGTCCGCGAAGCCAAAGTTGGTGACTACGTTGTCGTCCACGTGGGCTTCGCACTGAGCATCGTCGATGAGGCAGAAGCTCACCGGGTTTTCGATTACCTTCGGGCTATGGGCGAGCTTACAGAGTTGGAGACGGCCACATGAAGTATATCGACGAATATCGCAACGCGCAGGCGGCCGCGTACTTTCGCAACGCCATTCATAAGATAGTAACGCGGCATTGGACGCTCATGGAGGTGTGCGGCGGACAGACGCACGCAATTGTAAAGTTTGGGCTCGACGAGCTGCTGCCTGAAAATGTTGAACTTGTTCACGGGCCCGGCTGTCCGGTTTGCGTAACGCCGCTTGAGTTGATCGACAAGGCGATCATGATCGCTTCGCGGCCGGGTGTGATCTTCTGTTCATTCGGCGACATGCTCCGAGTGCCCGGTTCGGAAAAGGACCTTCTCATGGTCAAGGCCGCGGGCGGAGACGTTCGCATCGTTTACTCTCCCCTCGATGCTGTAAAGATCGCGCGAGACAACCCAGATAAAGAGGTCGTCTTTTTCGCGGTTGGATTCGAGACCACTGCCCCCGCGAACGCGATGGCGGTTCACCAGGCAAAAGAACTCGGTGTTGAGAATTTCTCGATCCTGGTTTCGCATGTGCTCGTACCTCCGGCGATCGAGGCGGTCCTTTCGTCGCCTAATAATCGCGTACAGGCCTTTTTGGCAGCCGGCCACGTCTGCACCGTCATGGGCTACACCGAATACGAACCCCTCGCGGAAAAGTACAAGGTTCCGATCGTCGTCACGGGATTTGAGCCCCTGGACATTCTTCAAGGCATCTTCATGACCGTTAAACAGCTCGAGGAAGGGCGGTGCGCCGTGGAGAACCAATACGCGCGCTCCGTAAAGAGACTGGGCAACCAGCCAGCACAAGATCTTGTGAGCAAAGTGTTTCGCGTCGTTCCGAGAAAATGGCGGGGTGTTGGCGAGATACCGCGAAGCGGGCTCGGGTTAGCTGATGAATACGTGCCGTACGATGCTGAGGCAAAATTCTCGGTGACACATTACACCGCCGATGAGCCGAAAGAGTGCATTAGCGGCCTCATCTTGCAAGGGATCAAAAAGCCGAACGAGTGTCCCGCCTTTGGGACCCGCTGCACCCCCGAGCATCCATTCGGGGCAACCATGGTCTCGAATGAGGGTGCATGTGCCGCGTACTATCTGTACCGCCGCCACTCCGCGAAGACCGCAGCAACGATATGAATATGAAAGCGCAAAAGGAATTTGCTCCGGAATGCCCGCTGCCGATAGCCGAGTATCCTCAGGTGCTTCTTGCCCACGGCGGTGGAGGAAGGTTGATGCACAGCCTTATCGAGAAAATGTTCGTACCTGTGTTCGACAATCCGCTGCTTGGTCAACGGCATGATGGGGCCGTATTTAAAGTGGGCGAAGCCAGGCTGGCGTTCACGACCGACTCGTATGTGGTAAAACCGTTGTTTTTTCCCGGCGGTGACATAGGCTCTCTGGCTGTTAACGGCACTGTAAATGATCTGGCAATGTGCGGTGCCCGCCCCTTGTATCTAAGTGTTGGCTTCATTCTTGAGGAAGGCCTGTCGACAGAGAAGCTGTGGCGAATTCTCCGGTCGATGAAAGCGGCTGCTGACAAAGCAGGAGTATATCTTGTTACCGGCGACACAAAGGTTGTCGATCGCGGTAAAGGAGACGAGATCTTTATCAACACAGCCGGCGTCGGTGTCATCGAAGAGGATCTCGTGATAGGACCGCAGCGCGTGCAAGCCGGGGACGCCGTTCTTCTCAATGGCGATATCGGGCGTCACGGGATAGCCATTATGGCAGCGCGAGAGGGGCTTCAGTTCGAGAGTACTATCGAAAGCGATTGTGCGCCGTTGGCCGAGGTTGTCCAAGCCCTGCTTCGAGGTGGCGTTGACATTCACTGCATGCGAGACTTGACCCGGGGCGGCCTTGCCAGCGCACTTGTGGAGATCGCGGAGGCGGCGGGACGGCAGATCCTGATCGACGAATCCAAAGTTTCGGTCCGCGAGGATGTCCGCGGAGCCTGTGAGATACTGGGCTTCGATCCCATGTATCTCGCGAATGAAGGCCGTTTCGTCCTCTTTGTGCCGGAGTGTGATGCGGAAAAGGCAGTCGAAATAATGAATTCAGTAGAAAGCGATTCCACCGCTGTCTGGGCCGGTTCTGTCACCGACGAGCCCAATAG
>JAFAOW010000209.1 GCA_019247455.1 Acidobacteriota bacterium
ACTGGACCTACAACTTTAGCGGGAACGACCTTAGGAAGTTTCTGGCATTGCGATTCGATGCAAACATTAATAAGGCGAACAGCATCGAGGCTGTCATTAACAGGCAGCATTTTGTCCCCAGCGGCCAAGATTTCCTAAATAGTGTCGAGCAGCGATTCCCAGGGGACTTCTTCCATGGGTATTCTCAGGGATCGAATCGAAACACTTATTCATTCGCCGTACGATCGACCATATCCGCCAGTCTGGTGAACGAGGCCCGTGTTGCAATGGGGCGCGGTATATCTGAATTCCGTCCCGGCATCACTGCAGCCGATTATGCAAACCAGGGCGGAGCGAATGTCAGCAACTTTGGCGGTTTCACCCTTGGAACGAGTTTCGGCCCAACGTTTGAAAGCGGCAATGCGGCTACGGGTGCCTCCTCTAGCGCTCAATATTCATCGCGATCTACTCCTACGACTGATTGGACAGATTCGCTCAACTGGATCCATGGCGACCACTCATTTAATTTCGGAGGTCAGTTCAAGAGGATCACGAGTACAGCAGGCGTTCTCGTCGTCGTCCCGAGCGTGGCTTTCGGGATCGATTCATCGGAAGGTGTAGCATCAACGATGTGGAATTCAACCACTGCGACGGTGCCCGGTGACCTCCCGGGGGCGAGTTCTACTCAGACCGGTATCGCTCGGCAACTGTACGCATCACTGACCGGTCATGTGTTGAGCTTTTCGAATACCGCGCTTCTTAAAGAAGACGGAACCTATGGAACCAATGTTCTGCAGAGCAAGACGGCTCGACAGGACATCATGGGCGTCTTCGGTCAGGATAGTTGGAAAATAAAGCCAAATCTTACCCTGAACTTTGGACTTAGATGGCAGCCGCAGCGATCACCGGTAGTCATGTCTGGTAACTGGTCACGACAAGAGAATTACAACGAGCTCTTCGGAATTTCGGGGCCAGGTAACCTGTTCAAGCCCGGGGCTACAGGCGGATCCCCGACCCAATTTGTAGCAATGAAGATCGGGGAAAAGGCGTATCGTGACGATTGGAATAACTTCGCCCCAACTGTGGGTGCGGTTTGGAGCCCCAATTTCAAGGGTGGTCTCGGGAAGTTCCTCTTCGGCGAAGCAGACAAGACAGTCCTAAGAGGCGGATATTCGTGGGCCTTTGTCCGCGAAGGCCTGAACATCGTGGACAGTATAATCGGAGGCAATCCCGGTGGTCAGCTCAGTGCGTCACGCAGTGTCGCAGGAGGGACCATGACACCTGGGACGCTCTTTAGGACCGCGGGAAATCCCAACCTTACAAACAATCCTTTTTCAGCGACGCCGAGTTTTCCGATCTTACTCGTAAACAATCAGTTTTTCGCTGCGAGCGCTTACAGCCCTGATCTTCACACGGGTCGCGTGGAATCATATTCCTTTGGCATCCAGCGAGAAGTTGATAAGAACAGTGTTGTCGAGATACGGTACGTTGGCAACCGCGGGAAAGAACTACAGCGGCAGTTCGACTACAACGAATTCAATACTGTTGAAAACGGATTTGCTGCAGAATTCCTAAAGGCTCAGCAAAACCTGTATCTGAACATGGCGGCAGGGAAAGGACCTACCTTTGCCTATCGAACGGATGTTCCGGGATCGAACCAGCTTCCCATCATGCTGGGGTACTTCACAAATTTCGGGAGCGCGGCAGCTCTAGCGACGGCTGCGGCGAACCCCGCAAATTACACCGCCACGAATTTCGCAAACGCTACGCTCGTGACGTCGCTGTCGAAAAATAATCCAAACCTGGCCGCCTGGGCAGGGACCAATTTTGAGGCCAATACCACTCGGCGGGCAAATGCCGTTGCGAACGGATTTCCCGCAAATTTCTTTTACGTCAACCCGCAGGCACCACCTCAGATCAATGGCAACACCATTTTTGGCGGCGCCTTCACCGTGGATAATTCAGGACATTCGTGGTTCGACTCCTTACAGGTCGAGTTCCGCCGGCGCCTATCTCAAGGCCTTCGTGTCCAAACAAGCTATGTCTGGTCGAAGGCTTTAAGTGATTCGGTCGCATCCAGCGCAGTTGTTTTCAACAACTACTCTCAACGACCAGGAGGATTGGCGCAGAAGAAGAACTTCGCCGTTTTTGACATAGCACATGCGTTGAAGTTCGATGCTACATACGATCTTCCATTTGGGCGCGGAAGACAATTCTTCTCGAATACCAATCGCGTCCTGGATGGAATCCTTGGAGGATGGAGCGTATTGCCGTCGTTCCGCCTGCAGTCGGGATCTCCGCTTCAGCTCGGAAACGTTCAACTGGTCGGCATGACTGCGAAGGAACTGCAGAAGATGGTCAAGATAAATAAGAACGTTCTCGACAATGGCCCGCAGGGCGCCGGCGCTACGACGTTCCAGGTTGCATGGCTACCGCTGGACATCATTCAGCAAAGCCGTGCGGCCTTCAACGTTGACCCGACAACGGCGACTGGATACAGTGCCAAGTTTGGAGTTCCTACTGGAAAATTCATTGCTCCGGCCGGGTATGGCAACTGTCTCAATACCAGTGTCAACACTCAGAGTCCGGTGAATGCAAACAGTCCGTTTGTCCGATCTGATTGTGGGTTTAACAACTTGATCCTTCATGGACCCCGTTACTTCAAGTTTGACGTTACCGTACTAAAACAATTCAAGATCACGGAGACGATGAACATTGAATTGGCCGCGACTGCTCTCGACGCTCTTAACAAACCGAATTGGCGAGTAGGCGGGTGGGGATCCGACGCGGTGACGGCGACGAATGCCAGTTTCGGAGCAATCAGTTCCACGGCATTTGGCTTCCTCGGCAACGGAACCGCATATCAGGACGTTTCGACGACCAACGACAATGGTGGACGTCAGATCGATCTGAGGATCCGGATCAATTGGTAGCCTTCCGTGTCGGCTGCGATCATAGGCAATGATCGCAAGCCTTGGTGCCTCCTAAATTTAGGAGGCACCGTTTTCATTTTCGATCTGACCGAACGCTAAGCTCGGCCCGCCTTCTTTTTTCCCCCTTAGTATTCGCAATGCATCTACATCCAACTCAGGTAGAAACGGTCAAGGCGTGATAACTGATGGAATTTAATCCCGCCTGCGATATGTTGATCATAATCCGGTCACATCGGGATATTCCTAGGAGAATCAAATGAAAAAGCATTGTTTACGCTGGCCCATTGCAGGCCTGATCGACACAAACAAAGTCCAGCCGTAGTTGGGGCCTCCGCGTCAACTTCCATTCTGCAAAGTGGATCCTGATATCAGAGCCCCTTAATGCTGATGTTGTTCCGTACCTTGCTGCCTTTTGAGCCATTCGGCTCGGAGGGCAAAGCTGCCGGTGACCACTACCTTATCTCCTACCTGTAGCCCCTCAAGAACCTGATAACGGCCTTCGGAGGCGGCGGCGAGCCGTACAGGCCGCAACTCGAAAACATTCGAATCATTCGTTAAGAGGAAGACCACTTGCTTTCCGTTGATGTTTTGGACAGCGTCCGCGGGAACGACGGGAACGGTGCGTTCCATGTTGCCGAGTGCTCCGAAGGCAACGCGGACGTACATGCCCAGCTTTAATTCGCGTCCAGGGTTTGCGACCTCTATGCGGACTTTGCCTGTGCGGGTGGATTCGTCCAGCTGCGGATCGATGTAGGTGATCTGGCCGCGAAACAGTCGATTGGGAAAAGCATCGGAGCTGATGCTCGCGCCCGTGCCCACGCGCATCCGGGCCACGTCATTCTCGTACACCTGCGCGATAACCCACACATTCGAGAGATCAGTGACGCGGAGTAACTCCTTGTTGGCATCCACAACCTCGCCGACATTAACAGTGCGGGAAGTCACTGTACCGCTGGCGGGTGACGGAACGGAAAGCTCGGATGTGATCTGCAACGTTGAACGAAGTGCATTCACGCGCGCGGGCGGCATTCCATACAGCAGCAGCTTTTGTCTTGCTGCAGAAAGGCTGCTCTCGGCTGACTGCAGATGGTTGAGAGCCTCTTCGCTTGCGGTGCGCACTTCGTTGCTGATGGGAAGGTGTTGGGTCGCTCGCGACTCTCGAAGACGAGCCTGTTCGACTTCGGCCTCCGCGGTGCGAAGCTTTGTGTTGTCCTGCTCGAGTTCCTCACGGCTGGCCGCTCCGATGCGAACGAGCTTTACCGTGCGATCATAGCGGTTGCGCATCTCGGAGAGAGCAGCCTCGGCCGCCTTGCGTGACTTCGTGGTCTCCTCAAGCTCTGATCGCCCGGGCGCATTGATGGTCGCTAGGCGTTGCGAACGCTCGTAATTGCGACGAGCATTCGCGGCTTCAGTTTGTAGAGCAATATACCGCGCCTGAGCCTCGGCAAAATCATTGCTGAAGACGACGGCAACGGTTTGACCAGCGGATACGCTGTCGCCAAGCTGCGGGATCACGCGCCGAACGATACCACCAATGAGCGTGACGGCGGGGGCCTGCTTGTATTCGTTGGGCTCAACCGTTCCTGTCGCCGATGTTTCAGTGCTCTCGGTTGAAAGTTGTTCGCCGACGGTTTCGATAGTTACACTCGCGTTCTTTAGTTGATCCGCAGTAAGTGCGAGAGTAGGATTCGCCGTCGTCTCTGCCTGCGGTTGGTCCATCGTGCTTCGAGGAGCAGGCACGGGCTTACCGCTTTCACCACGCGAACCAAGCAGATACCAACCCAACAGTACTAGAATGCCAAGAGCCGCGACGCCCGCGACAACAAAAGCTGCGGGATGAATGCGGCGCCTCCGGGCGGCCGGTTCTATTTCAACGATCTCTTTTTCGCCAGTCTCGTTCATTTGTTCACAAGCTCCGGTGCGTTCGCAGCGCGCAGGACCTCGACGCGCGCCAGATAAGCGTCAAGCAGAGCATCGATGTAGCCATTCTCTGTGTCGATATAACGATGATGCTCGGCGATGTAATCAAGCAGGGTCTTCGACCCAAGTTCATAAGTTTGTCGCACGACCGCCAGGTTCGCCAGCGCCTGATCGCGAACGCCAAGTTTGTAGATCTCACGTGCCTTCGTTGCACGTTCGAAGCGAGCGTAAGCAGACGCTACCTCGCGCCGGATCGTCAACTCGCCAAACTCACGGCGACTCCGGGCGGCATCCTCTTCAAACAATGCAGCCCCGATCTCGCCTTGCTTCCGGTCACGGACTGGCAGCATCAATTTGACGCCAAACGTGAAGAAGTGGAAATTACTGTCGATTGGCGTGAGAGCTCCCGTTGCTGGCTCTATGCCAAGCAACGGAAAGCCACTCTTCATGCGTTGATAACCCAGCATCAGGTCGGCGTCGAAGCGGCCTTGGGAGCGCGCTTGCTCGACCTTAGCGGCGGCAAGTTGTTCTACGGTACGGGCCCCGAGAAGGTCGGGCCGAGTCTGGAGTGCCCTGATGGTCGCATCGGCGATGGGCGGTAGTTGGTCTAGGGGAGTGTCGAGAGTGCCTTTTAGCCGGAGGGGATCCTCGGGCTTCATGCCGGCGAGGTTTCGCAGTTCGAACAACTTTATCTCAACTGCACCTTCAGCTGTTTCGCGTTCGGCACGGATCCTGTTGAGCTCGACGAGTTCCTGGTTCCGTTCTAATGGCGGAAGCCTTCCCTCGTCGACCTTTGCCGTCGTTAGAGTGTAGTTCTGCTCAGCGAGGGCAAGAAGATCTTCCACAAAGCTCAGCTTGAATATTGCTGCGAGGCTTTCGCCGAATTTTGATCGGACTTCTGCCGAGAGCTGGCGCTCTCGCTCCGCGGCCGCTTGCTCTCTTATCGCCAGCTCAGCCTGCGCGACCTTGATCCGTCCCGCACGTCTGCCGCCAAGTTCGAGCGGTAGCTCGCCCTGTACGATGCGGACATTGTCACCGCCGCCAAGCATCTGCGTACCGCTTATCTCCAATGCGGGGTTCGCCCGGAGACCCGCCTGTCTGATCAGCTGCGCGGCAGCAGCGACCTCCTTTCGCATGGCCTCGAGCTCCGCATTGTTGCCTATAGCGGCCGCTACCATGTCGTCCGCCGATTTGCCGGCAGACGCGTCGAGATAGCGCGCGGACAAGGAGGGTGATGGAGACGTTTGTTGAGCGGAGTTCGCGAAGGCCGAGACAAGAATGGCAAGCACGAAAATGCTGTGGGAAAGTTGTTTTGGCATCGCGTGCTTCATTGCTCGACCTTCTCCTCGCGATTAAGGCGATAAAGTTGGATCCAATAAAAGATGACGGGTGTCACTATCAAAACGTGTAGCAGGCTCGATACCATCCCACCGAGGACAGGTGTCGCAAGCGGGCGCATTATCTCCGCGCCCGTTCCCGTCGACCACATGATCGGCAACAGACCCGCAACCACCGTCGAGACCGTCATCACCTTAGGTCTGAGACGCAACAAAGCTCCGGACACTACGGCGTCGAGAAGCTCCTGAGGGGTAAGCCGCCGTCC
>JAFAOW010000285.1 GCA_019247455.1 Acidobacteriota bacterium
CTGCTGTGCAACAGACGCACTAAAAAACAGCCCGCAGACGGCTGTTAAACAGTAAAACAGGCTGAGTACTCTGGAAAACATACTTCTCGCTCAACCGGTGCCAAGGTAGAGGTAGATTCTAGCACGTTGGATGCACCTTTTGTCTCGGGAATCGTTCTTTGAAATGAGGTGCACCAAATCGTATAGAAGGTGACACCAAGCGCGTCGCCTGTACGTTGCCGAATCTAAGTTTTGATGTTTTACGAACAGCAAATTATGCCCAAAAATTTGAGTAAATCACGGTTTTTGGGCTTGGGATGCTTGTTCCCCCAAAGCATACAGACTGTGGCACGAGAATTGAGATTACTCGTGCGGGGAGGGAAGCGAAATGACAACCGAAACGTTGAATTTTCCAGTTTTTCATAGTGACCAGGGGGTGCGATCCGATGAAGTTCTTTTTTCTGCACCCAGCGAGAAAAAGGCGGCGGCGCCCGCCAAAGTGCCGGACCTCGAACTGGCAAGGTCAGCCGCGAATGGCGACATGGCCTCTTTCGAGGAGATCTACAACCGCCATCACAGGCGTGTTTACTCGATCTGTCTGCGAATGCTGCAGAACGCCTCAGAGGCTGAGGACCTGACGCAGGATGTCTTCATCCAGCTTTATCGCAAGATCGGTTCATTCCGCGGCGACTCGGCCTTTACGACATGGCTGCACCGGATGACGGTAAACCAGGTATTGATGCACTTTCGCAAGCGCACCGTAAAGTTTGAAAAAACGACCGAGGAAGGCGAAACGCCCGATCAGATCGTCGCCGGCACGTCGAATCCGCATAAGATGCAGATCGTCGACAAGCTGGCACTCGAGAACGCGATCGACCAGCTGCCTGACGGTTATAAGAATGTGTTCGTGCTGCATGACGTCGAGGGCTTCGAGCACGAAGAGGTCGCCCGGATCCTGGGCTGCTCCGTCGGCACCTCAAAGTCGCAGCTTCACAAAGCACGGCTAAAACTGCAAAAGCTCTTGAGGAAAAAGGCCAATCCAAGACTTCTTGGCAGCTTCTAAGGCAGTAGTCAGTAGTCAGTAGTCAGAATAGGGCCTCGCGGATCGCGGGGCCTTTTTATGTCTTTATCTTTCGGCGCTCGCTCTCAATACCCTTGGCCAAAAGGATCTTGATAAGACTCTGGTAGGGGACATCATAGCTGTTTGCCAGGGTCTTGAGAGATCCGATCATGCCCTCGGGAAGTCGAATCGAGATCGAACGGACAGACGGCTTCAGGTTCGGGAAATTTACGCGTCGCCACTTTTTGGCGTCGAAGTGATCGAGTGGCGAGTGGATCGCCCAGAACTCCCGCTCCTCATCTTCATTTTTGAATTTAGGTACCTTTTTCATGACTCGATAAACACCTTTCGTTCTCGCCGGTTCATATCTCGCGCCGATATAACCCTGATCAATTTCTTTCGGACCGTAAAAACGACCATCAATGGCCTCCCGCCGTTGGTCAGCCCGAGTGCGAAGTGTCGCCTCTCACTTTTTGAATGGGCATTATCATCAAACAAAAGAAGTGGCGTATTAAAGAAGACCTCCTCACACTCAGCGTCCTGAACATCGTGCCTAACAAGATTCTTGTCCCGATTTCCGCGATCCCAATCAAATCCCTCAAAATCCGAAAGGTCTTCAACCTCCATCGCAACTATTGTATATTACCATGATATACAACATCAAGGTCTTCGTGATCTAATTATGCATTGTGCATTTTCCCCTGTGCATTGGGCATGGCCCATCCCGCGGCCCCCCGGCCCGACAGCTCAGACTTCGTCTTTGCGGCAATTAATCGAAAAAGAGTGGGTGCGAGGATTACCACTCGTCCCCTCTCAGCCGAGCCTTCCTCCGCTCATTCTCTTCCCACTCTATTCGAACAATGGCGTCGCGTTCCGCTCGCTCTTTTAATTTGCGCTGCCGCTCCCGTTCGAGCATCTTTTGCTGGCGCCCTTCTCTGAGTCTTTCTTCCATCGGAACGCTCTCAGCCAGCGCGTCCAACGCATTTTGCCGCTCGTATTTCTTACCGTGATGCGAGCTCCCGTCCGGCTCGACCTCTTCAAAGTGCTCCGTTGCCAGCTCGACGATCCTCTTGCGTACCGGAGACTTTCTCTGCCGCGGCCTCTTTCGTTCCTTATGAAAAGCCCCGACACGCGTTCCGTTAAAGAATGGCACGGCCTTTCCCAGCGGCAGTATCAGCCACCCACGGTCGTTCACCTTGACCTCCGCGAACCGCAGCGTCTCGGTTACCTCTAGATCAAATTGCGCCAGCAGCGACGTCGCCTTGATTCTATGGCCTCTGTTCATCTTTACGACCGGCTGCTTGTTCTGCTCGGTCCGTGAGGCCGGCCGCAGCGCGATCGTCATCGACGCCCGGTCAAACAACACGACCACCTCGTCAGGCCGCTCCATAATGTCCCACGTCACCGTCGTGATCTGTATCTCACCCCTCACGCTCATCGAAGCCCACGGCCTCGCCCACCGCGACTTCGGCTCCGGCACATTTTCTTCAAAAAAGTAATTCGCCATCCTTCGAATTTTGATATTAGAATCCCGGCTTTAGAAGTGCAGATTGTGAAGAATGTGAGAATTGCGCGGATTGTGAGGTTGCCCTAGATAATTTCAATTGATCTGGGTATTTCTGATCGCGTATGATCTGCGGGTGCCCGACCAGTCGTTCACCATCACGCGCCGGAACAACGCGACGGAGAAAGAGGGGATTCAATATATGGAATCTCTGAATGAAGGATTTTTCTCGGTCGATAAAGACGAGCGAAAGCGAATTCTTGAACTCCTCGGACAGCCAAGGAACTACGCTCGTTCATTCGACATGATCTTTATCGCACGATTGGCCGGCGCCGCTCTCTCACTTAATACAATCGAAACCCATATCGACGAAGTCACGCTAATCGAACTTAAGTGCACGCGAGCCAAGCTGCCGAATAATCCAACCGGCTTTTTCTTCGGCGCAACACAAAACGAATTCGACTTCGGGGAACGCCTCGGCGACAAGTTCAGATTTTGCTTCGTCTGCCTAAATGACGAAACACCATCGCACGCACTCTTGTCGGTCGGCGAACTTGAAGCGATAATTCGGACGCGTAGAATTCAGTACCAAATCAATCTGTGATCTTTATGAAAGATAGCTCCCAACCTAACTACAACTACAAAAAACTGAGGGGGGCAGCCCCTAACGGAGCGTTAGAAAGGCGCCCCTTCCGACTGCTTCCTAACGATACCCATCGATTTAAGCTCATTGCTGCGACAATTGCGGGAACTCTAATTGGAATATCGCTGATCCTCGGTGTACTTTATTTTCTCGGCCCAATAAAGCTTCCAGACGTTACCGAACGGAAAACGCCTGCTAACCTTTTTTCGGTATCAAAGAGCAACAAAGACCATGCCAAGGTGGCCCTAGACGCTATCGGCGAAATAAATAGCGTCGCGAGTGTGGGGGCAAATTACATCCAGTACACAGGCGCGGTGCAGGCGGCGAGAATTAAGTTTGACTCGGCCTTGAGATCCTTTGATAGCACGACTCCCGAGGACGAACGGTTCATTGCCGCAATGGAGGACGATTTTCAGTGCTATACCGATGCCGCCACAGCCTGGAACGAGTTTGTGCAGAATGGTAATGAGTTCGGTTTTATGAACCCAAAATCCTATAGCCGTCTGCCAAGTCTCGAATCAAAATACGATTTTACCAAGGACGCCCAGGGCAGGTACTTCAGGGAAGAGGTCATTGGTCACATGCTTCAATCGGGGGCCGCTAAATTCGCAGACTTGAATAAAGCCCTTAGGTCGTCATGACTGATTGGCTTAACGTCGGGCCAAAGTTCCAGCGGTTCCCATTTGGACCAGACGAAGGCGGCGTCGAGGCCTTCGTCGCAACTGAAGATGTCGTCGTGCGTGAGGCCGTCCCAATCATCATCTTCGCCGTAGCCTTGCGAACGTATGTCCAATAGGCCGGGTCCGTCGCCGGCATATCCATCCATCAAGAGCATTGCGACTTCGCCGCGCGTGAGCGGGATGCCACCGCCCGAGCCGTTCATCGGGCGGGCGAGGATCGTTTGAACAATGTCGGGGTACTCGCGAACTTTTTTCATTTGGATTATTTGCCTCGAAGACGAAGTCTGAGGTCTCGAGGCAAATAGTCCAAATTCGACTATCAGCTCGAAAATACATGGGCTACGCAATTCCCTCGCTATGGGTCGCGGGATGGGTTTGCCGCAGAACTTGAATCTTCATTGCCGTTTCACTTCGGAACCCTATTTCTGCCTCATTTTGTTGCTACAAAAATGCGGAAGCCCGCACGTTAGTAAGGGCTTAACACGCTCGAGCGACGTTGGTTGCAAATGAGTATCGAGGAGTTCTTTGGGTTGATCTGCGGTTCGCTTAAGCCCTTGCTAACGCGCGGGCCTCTGCAAGGAGGGGAGCCTGAATTCTGCAAAAAATCGCACTTTGGGCGTTCAGAGTTTGGTATTATTCCCGCAAGCTTTCCCCAAGAGAGAGATCATGAACCCTTCAATTTTGGTTAGAGTTGGTTTGGTGGCGATATTTGTGTCGGTGGCTGGCATGGCGGCGCGTGCGCAGGGGAAGGCGCAGACGGAAATGCCTCAGTACGCGGCGGCGGAGGCGGGGTGGCAGTGGCCCGCTAATAAGAACGGCATCACGTATATCCCCGTCTGCTGGGAGAACCCGCAGGGCTGGGCGACGGAAGAGGGCTGGGTCAAGAACAAGATACTCTCGACGTGGGCCGCGGTGGCGAACGTGAACTTCTACAACTGGAATACCTGCACTGCGGGTGCGAAGGGAATTCACATTTTGATCACCGACACCCGCTCTAAC
>JAFAOW010000291.1 GCA_019247455.1 Acidobacteriota bacterium
AAGGATCGCGTCCGCCTCGATCTCAAGGGCCCTGAGCGCCGCAGCCGAATCCGTTGTGAAGTAGGGGTTGCCGGTCCCGGCTGCAAAGATCACGACACGGTCCTTCTCAAGATGCCTGATGGCCCGCCTGCGAATGAACGGCTCTGCCAGCTGCGGAATATCGATCGCGGACATCACGCGGGTGAAGACACCGGCCTTCTCCAGAGCGTCCTGCAAAACGACGGCGTTCATCACTGTCGCAAGCATGCCTATGTAGTCGGCGGCCGCACGATCCATCGTACCGGCGGACTCGGAAACGCCACGAAAGATATTTCCGCCGCCAACCACGATCGCGATGCCGACGCCCAGCTCCTGAACGGTTTTCAGCTCTGCCGCGACAGAGGCGGCGACCGCCGTATCAATGCCATAGCTCTGCGAGCCCATCAGGGCCTCGCCGGAGAGCTTGAGGAGTATTCGCTTAAAGCCCATAGTCCAAAGTCCAAGTCCAAGGTCCAAAGTCGAAAGGCCGTTGACCTTGGACTTTAGACAGTGGACTTTAGACCGACCTGCTAGCCTACCATGCTAGCAACTTCCGCAGCGAAGTCATCTGACTTCTTCTCGATGCCCTCGCCCATCTTAAAGCGAGCAAAGCGTCGGATCGAAATGTTCTCCTTGATCGCGGCGATCTTTTCTGTAACAAGCTCACCGACTGTCTTGGCCGGATCCTTTACGAAGGGCTGATCCACGAGAACGTTCTCCTCATAGAACTTGTTCAGCCGGCCCTCGATGATCTTATTAAGGACATCCTCGGGCTTTGAAGCGTTCTTCGGGTCGTTTTTGAGCTGCTCCATAAGAATTTCTCGCTCCTTGGCCAGATCCTCTGCCGGAACATCGCCTCGATTCGTATATCGAGGATCGGCCGCCGCAATATGCATTGCAACGTCCTTCACAAGCTGCTGGAACTCTTCCCCTCGTGCGACAAAGTCGCTCTCGCAGTTGATCTCGACGAGCACCCCGACCTTGCCGCCCATGTGAATGTACGATCCGACGGCACCCTCGGCCGTTACGCGGCCAGCCTTCTTGTCGGCCGTAGCGATCCCCTTCTTGCGAAGGATCTCGACCGCAGCGTTCTCATCGCCGCCTGCCTCGACGAGCGCGTTCTTGCAATCGATCATGCCGGCGCCGGTCTTTTCTCGCAGTGATTTTACTGCACTTGCTGTTACTTCTGCCATAACTTCCTTTGGAAGGCGGACACTCATGTCCGCATTCAGATATTAGTCCTCGCTGCAGGACGGTCCTGCGATCTATAAAAAAGCAGCTTTTAACCGGATGCCGGAAAAAAGCCGCATGAGCGGACAAGAGTGTCCGCGTTCCGTAAATCTCTTAACTAGCGGATGCTTCGCTGCTTTCTTCGGTTTTCTCTTCTTTGGCCTCGCCGGGGGCATTGGCCATTGTGCCCTTATGCGCGTCACTTCCCGCACCAGGTTCTCCTTGGGATCCGGCACTTTCCGAATGCGTCTCCTCAGCCGTTGCAAAGGACTGATCGGCCGCCTGAACATCCGCATCAAGGTCGTCCTCGTCTTCATCAGGAATGTCCGCGGATTCGAGCTCTGCCTTGTCGTCTTCACTGAGGTATTCCTTGGGAATCGAGGTCAGCGAACCGATCTCCGGGGTCTCGGCGACTTCCGCTTCCTCGGTATCGGCCGATTCTACAGAGGCGCTCGCTCCTTCAGTTCCAACCTGACGTCCCTCTATGATCGCGTCCGCAATTCGCGAAGCAAACAGCCTGATCGCGCGCAGCGCGTCGTCGTTACCAGGGATCACAAGGTCGATATCTTCCGGCGAACAGTTCGTGTCAACGACAGCAACGATCGGGATACCAAGCTTGCTCGCTTCCTTAACGGCGATATCTTCCTTGCGAACATCGATCACGAACAGCATATCCGGCATGCCGCCCATGTCTTTGATACCGGCAAGGTTCTTCATCAGCTTGTCATACTCACGATCGAGCCCGAGACGCTCCTTCTTCGTAAGCATCTCGAACCGGCCGTCTTCGCGCATGTTCTCGATGTCTTTAAGCTTGTTGATAGATTTCTTGACCGTATCGTAATTCGTCAAAAGGCCGCCGAGCCACCGGTTGTTGACGTAATACTGCCCGCAGCGTTCCGCTTCTTCCTTAATGGACTCCTGAGCCTGACGCTTGGTACCAACAAAAAGCACCTTCTGATTGGGCCGCTCAGTGAGACTTTCAGTTACCCAGTTAAGGGCGTCGCGGAAGAGCTTCTGCGTTTTCTGAAGGTCAATAATATAAATGCCGTTGCGCTCGCCAAAGATGTATTCCTTCATCTTCGGGTTCCAACGGCGGACCTGGTGACCAAAATGAACTCCTGCTTCGAGGAGCTCTTTCATCGTAACTGTAGCCAAAACTTTATCTCCTTGGTTTATGTACTCAGCAAAACCGGTCGAAAAGAACCAAGGGGTTTCGCTGATGGTTTTGATCGTCGATAGCCGATCGTTGATGGTTGCAAAAAGAAAGCGACGATCAACGATCCACCAGCAATGATCACTCTTATCTCTTCGAGAACTGGAAGCGCTTACGTGCTCCTTTCTGTCCGTATTTCTTACGCTCTTTCTGACGCGGATCGCGAGTGACAAGCCCTGCCTTTTTTAGGGCAGGACGCAGGTCGCCGTTAAATTCCATCAGAGCGCGCGTGATGCCGTGACGAACGGCTCCCGCCTGCCCGGCCTGTCCGCCGCCGTCAACATTCACAAAAATGTCGAATTTCTCAGCAGTTTCCGTCAATCGAAGCGGCTGGCGAATGATCATCTGCAGCGTTTCGTTCGGAAAGTACGAGTTAAAGTCGCGCTTGTTTACCGTGATGTTTCCATTGCCGGGACGAAGGTAAACACGTGCTGTTGAGGTCTTTCTGCGGCCCGTGCCGTAGTACTGGATATCTGCCATATGTCTAGTGACAAGTGACGAGTGACGAGTGACGAGTGACAGATCTTTTACTGTTCATCGTTCACTGTTCACCGTTCACTAAATTTCTATCGCCTCAGGTTTCTGAGCGGTGTGGCGGTGCTCGCCGTCGGCGTAAACCTTTA
>JAFAOW010000131.1 GCA_019247455.1 Acidobacteriota bacterium
CCCGCCCCTTAAACTTCGGCGGGAACTCTGACCCGAAGCGCCCGCGGATGGATGCGGTAGTGGATCGGTGTCTCCATTTCCTGCACCTCGCCATCCATGGCGACATCGATCCGCGGCCGCTTGGAATCGACCGCCAGCTCGGAGGTCTTTGCTGTCAGAAAGTCTTCATCCTGTGAGCGTGAGAGTCCACCGAAAAGAGCCCGGATCGCGAGCTTTAGCGGAGCGAGTCGGCCGGTTCGCCTCGTCATGAATGCACCGAGGTATCCCTGATCGAGCCGTGCGCGGGACCCTATATTAAGGCCTTCGATCTCATAGTCGTTATTACCTACAAATACGAACGGTGTGCGAGTCGTGAGTTCCTTGCCATCGGCCGATAGGCGCACTTCAATAACCGGATGGACCCGGAGGACCTCGAGAGCGGAGCGAACGAGAGATACCAGCTTGGGATATCCCAACCGCTGTCTCTGCTCGCGGCCCTGAACAATGGCCGGATAAATTCCTAAACTCGAATTGTTAACAAAAAAGCGGCCATTTACTTCACCTGCGTCGATCTCGATAGTGCGGCCGGCGATTATTACGTCGACCGCAGCCTTCAATTCCATGGGAATATGCAGGTCTTTTGCAAAGTGATTAAGCGTTCCCATGGGCAGTACGCCCAGCGTTTTCCCCGTCCAGACAAGACTACCCGCGACCGCGCTGACAGTCCCGTCCCCGCCGCCCGCAACAACTATCTCGCAGTCCGAACGAGCAGCTGAGGCAATTAGATCGGCCATTTCCTCGCCGCTTCCGGCTTCGCTTACGCGCACATCGGCCCCGCGTACCCTGAAAAGCTCGGCGACTTCCGCGGCCGAGCTTTTCTTGCGGTCCACTCCGGATCTTGGATTTAGAATGACTTCGATCTTGCTCACAGCTGCTTGATATGTCTATCACGTACGCCCGCTTTGCGGGCACTTCGCGAGGGCATTATCCACGCGAACGCGGCCGTGCGACTAGGATCCCTAACAGCAGACCTACTCCGAGCCCGGCGCCGGCGGCATAGCCGACAGACTGCCACGGATTCTTCTTTATATAGTAGGTCGAATCGTCCACAGCATCTTCGACCATATGTTTGCCCCGTTTCGCCAAGCGGTCTGCGTCAAAAACGGCCTCATCGACCGCGCTCTCGATCCTCTTCTTCAAAACGCCCAGGTCGATCCCAACCTCGGCGATCTCTCCTGCTGTGTGCAGGGCGTTTTTCAACTTGGTGTTATTTTCAGTAGTTGTTGTTTGTGTATTCATTTTCTTATCTCCTTGTCGGCCGGACTGACCGATCGTCTTAATTGTCTCTACTTTTGTACAGCGGGTGTTCGGTCGGCGGCTCGCTCGGTTGGAGCTTCCTTACGACCCAAACTCGTTGCATCGGCAATGGACATCGTTCCGTATACGAGCGCGTAAGAGCCGAGCAGCCAGGCGATCATCTTCGTTCCCGGATCAGGAAGGATCGCGATGGCAACGCCGACGCCGATCGACAAGACTCCGCCGACGAGCCCAATGCGTTCACCCGCACTCGATCCACGGCGTTTGACCGCTCGGTTGATATCCAGTCCGCCGCGTACCACCATCCACGCACTTACGAGCAGGACTATCAGCCTCGCAGCCATTTGCGGGTCGTATGCCACAAACACGGACACCGCGATGCCTAGAAATCCCGGGATAACTCTCCACCAGTTTTTGGAGGCGACTGCGTAGCCGATCTCAAAGACCCCGTCTACGAGTGCGTAGAAGCCTATGATCAAGGCCAATATTGAGATCGCAGCCTGAGGCACTGCGAATGCCAATATCCCGAACAAAATGGCGGCGACGCCTCGGATCACGAGCATTTGTTCGCCTGCCTCTCTTTTATTTTCGTTTTTCATGATTTCACTCCTTCTTACCTTTCCCACCTTCCGTTGAAGGGCACCGGCGACACCGCATGGGCTAAATGTCGCCGGCTCTATGGTCGGTGTGGGGTTTGGTAGGCCGGCTTTCGTCTACCGGTTGTTTAGGACTTTTTCGATCTTCTCTTTCTGCTCCTCGCTCAGGGACGTCATCAGCACCTTGCCGCCCACACCCTCAAACTGTTTCGTAGCCCGCTCGGTGTTTCCCGTCGCGAGCATAAATATCGCCGAGTCACCCGGCTGGATCATGTGACCGATCTCGCGGATGAACTCGTCTGGGATCCCAAAATCTTCTTTCCACCATTTGGCGTCGATGGCTCCTGTAGCGGCTCCTATCGCGGCTCCGCCGACGGTTCCGGCCGCAAGGCTGGCCGCCACCGGCGCGGTTGCGCCGGCCGTGAGTGGTATGGCAATGGTCAGGCCCAACAGGGCTCCCCACAGGCTTCCCCAAGCCGCCCCTTCACGGCCCGAGAGTTGATAACTCTGATCGACGCGAAGCTCGCCGTCGTCCCCGCGGTAGACCGCAACCGCGTCATCAAGGTCGATCGTCCAATCCTCGTCGAGACGTCTGAGCTTATAGAGCACCTCGGATGCAATAGATCGGTTTTTCTCAAACCCAATTACGATCAGATTCGACATTTTCTTATCTCCTGTAGCCGTTATTTGGCCTCGTCCAAAAGTTGACCTAATTTTTGCCTTACGTCGTCGATCCTGTCTCTTAGTTCCTGCGCCTGATCGCGGCATGCCTGGATCTGTTTAGAGGCACTTTCAACCGTTTCCTGAGTAATATTGGCGCCGAAGAAAGTGTTGAGATCGCGCAGGCTCGTCATCATAGGCCCCAGATCATTGGCCGATCCGCTGATCACGCTTGCGAAACGTTCATACATGCCGAACATTTGTGAGCGTCGTCTGAAGCTGTCCGTTCTAAGATCAGGGTCGCTTATCAGCATGTTGGCTTTATCCCATTCGGCAAAGTAGTCTGTCGCTGCCGCCATCATCTTCTGGATATCGTCAGCGGCCTTGACCTGGGCCTTTTCCAGATCTTTCAGGCCGCCCGAGAATGCCTTATAGCGCTCCTGCAGTTTGCTGTCCGAACGGCTCAGCTTGTTCAACGCCTTATCCGTCTTGTCGAGCTGCTCGGCGTATCGTTCTATACTTTTTTCGGCTCTCGCCGTGGCGGTCCTAAATTCCTTGTTCTCGCCAAAAACTTCGCGGGCCGCCCCCGATTGTGCCGAGGCTTGTGCCGCCAAACACCCCGTGAGTGCGGCCAGCGAAATAATGCAATATAGATACTTCATGGTATTCACTTCATGCTTCAAATAAGCCAAACGGAGCGTGATCAATGCGCTACTGCACTGACCGCACCCTTCGCGGCGACCGAGTAGAACAACCGGCTAAACCCGCTCACCAACAAGTTGGCGCCGACGAGAGTTCCGATGGCCCACGATGAGGTTGCCGGCCAGTTGTATGCGATCATCGCGCCGAGAACGATCGATATGACCCCGTCGAATAGGAGCCACCCGCTTCCGGGAAGTTCACGTACGGTGAAAAATCCGATGATCTGGAATACGCCTTCTACGAGAATGATGACCGCAAGGGCAAACGTAAGTCCTTCAAGGGTCGATACCGGATGAGCGAGCAGATAGCCGCCGCCGATAAAATAGACGACCGATATCAACAGCCGCCAAAGAAACCCGCCGACTCCCCCTGCCGAAAAGGCATAAATGAAATAGGTAAAGCCGCCGATCAGTATGATCCAGCCGAACATCACCGATACCGCGATACCGGTCCACATCGGCAGCACGATAGCCGCCGTTCCGAGGATTATCATCACGATCGATATTCCGATCGAGTAGCCGGCAATTGTGCCAAAGATGTTTTCAGTTCCTTGTTCTTTCATAACTCCTCCATTGATTCGTGCATTTGAAATTTTGAGATCAAGACGAGCTCCGCATCACGAGGCGGGAGCACTCTTGTACTTTCCTGCTTCTGCGGTTAGCTTTGCAGCCTGTGCCTCGTACCTCTTGATCTTGTCTTCGGTCTTGGTAAGCTTGGCCTCCAGCATGCGCCGTTTGTCGGAATCGATGTCTGCCTGCAGGTTCTGCTTGACAGCCTGAACGCCTGCCTTCATCGAATCAACATCCGACTGAAGAGTGGCCTTGATCTCGGCAACCTTTGCGTCGCGCTTGGCTTTTAGCTTCGCAACCTTTTCCTCTAGCTGCTTTCGGTCGGCCTCGACAGCCGCGTCCAGCTCCTTATCCGCTTCATCGATCTCCCTATCCATTTGGTCGACCTCGCTCTGAAAATACTTATCCTTTTCGGAGTGGATATCACTGCGTACGACCCTTGCTCCGAGAGGCGACAGAGCGTTATCAACAAAGACGCTGCTCGGCTCTCCGATCTCGGCGACGATCGATGTGGTGCCTGCGGGCAGACCATTCTTAAAGGCATCGAGGAACTCAGTGTCGAAGGCAAACCTCGCGACATCCGCCATTCCGCCGATCGCCAGTCCTGAGAATAGGCCCACTACAACGCCGACCGGACCGCCCAAAACCCCCAAAAGACTTCCGAACACCACGCCACCGAGAGTGGCCCAGCCGTCCGGGTACCGGTCGTCCTTCAAATATGCAAAGGAACCGTCCTCATTCCGCCTCAGCAAAACGTTGTTGTCCAGATCTATGTCACCCTGCTGCTGCAGTTTGTGTAGCTTGTGGAGTCCCTCGATCGCTGATCTATCATCATCAAATGTTGCTACCACAATGTTTTTCATCTTCTTTTACCTACCTTTAGTCGTTGTCTCCTGATCCGCGTGAGATCCAGTCACGAACATATTTCGGACAGTTTCAAAGCTTTATCCCGTTTGCTTTCACAGAACGCCAGGTACCTCACGGCACTGCCGTCAATTAGCTGGATATCACCCAGATCCACGATAGATCGGTGCCCGTTGGTGTGTTCGTCAATAAGCATTTTGAGCTCTGGAGATGCTTCGTGATCCGTTTGACCGCTCAATGAGCTCAACTCTCTTTTTTTGTCGGTCTTTGTCTGGATACGAAAGGTCATCTTTTTTCCCCAATATCAATGCACCAGGGCACCTGCCACTCGATAGTGCAACCGTTATGCCATACCTAAGTTATTGAAAACATAGGAGATGTGCCCATGTTCTATTTACGACCCCTCGTTAAGTAACGAGAAATCGCTAATTTGTTTGGAGTTTGGAGGAGGCCTGTTGAACGGTTCTGGGAAGTAGATCTGCGCAGGGGCGACCGCGGCCTTTGTCAGCTCAGCTGCGATATGAGGGGATCTTCTAGAAAGGAATGCAGCACCCGTCACCCATACTTTTTCGTCCTAAGGGAGAGTGGGCGGACGTCGAAGACCGGAGCAAGGATGAGCGTTGCTAATTGTCCTTGGGAGCAAGGCTGCGAAGTATCTCTCCCAGGTCACGCTTCATCAAGGAAACTGACGCACTTATATCGAGAAGCATTGCCTGAACATCATCCATCTCCCCGATCGTGAGTCTCGGTGGCTGCTGACCCAGACGGCCAAGGGCCTTGAGCTTTTCTTCGCTTTTGAGCAGCCCGTCCTGGTCCAGCTTGCCCTCTTTTTGCCATTTCTCCATCAATTGATCCCGACGCGTCCTGCCTGGCTTATCGGGCGGGGCCGAGTTGAGGTATTCCCAAACGTCTTGCGGAAATACGCTCGAAACTTCTTCGGCGGCCGCCGGTATCTTCCCTGAGAAACGGGAAATGATACGAGGAGAATTTCCAAGATCGCTCGTGCCGCCCTGTTGATGCAGGCCTACCAGAGAAAGCACTACGGACGCAGCTCCTCCGCCGGCACCGATCCCGTTGCCTACGTTCGCCGTCCTCTGGCTAAACTGCATCGCGGTACCTACAACTCCCGGGATACCGCCCACGAAGATCCCGGCCAGATTGATCAGATTTTGCGCCTTATCGCGTTTCGCCTGCAGCCCGCCGCGCGCGGCGCGCACGTGCTCTATCTCAAATCCGACGACCGCATTGACGCTGTCGACGTCAAGCGATGCGGCGAGGACGCGCTCGACGATCTCCTGACGGATCGAAAGCGTTTCAAGACTTCGGATACCATTCTTGGTCCGCTCATCTGCAAGCGAGTGCATAAGGGCGACGACCTTGGCCTCTTTCGCAACCTCGACCGCTTCCGGCGAGAGGCCGAAAGGCGCTAATTTTTCGCTATCGGTTTGCTGCCCCTGCGCGCCAGCAACAGCGGTCAATACCAAGATCAACAAAAGGAGCGAAGATGTCCTCATCGCTTTCACCTCCGGATTGCCAAATTGGATTACATTGTTACGAACATTGCAATAGCCGCCGCCGACATGAGTGCAGCCGTGAACCAGCCGACCACCTTCATGAATGGGGATGCGACGTTATCGCCCATTATGTCCTTGTTGCCGTTCAGGAGAATGACCAGGACTATCAATGGCGGCGCGAGGACGCCATTGAGGATCGCGGAGTAGAAGAGCATCTTCGTCGGATTGACCCCGAGAAATACAAGCATCAGCCCCACGAGCACCGCAAGTGTGATCACGCCGTAGAAGCGCCGCGAGACGTCAGGCTTGTCTTCGAGCGATCCGCGAAAGTTCTCGGCTTCGGAGACAGCGTACGCGGCCGATCCCGCGAGCACAGGCACGCCCAGCATCCCGGTGCCGATTATCCCGAGCGAGAAAACTGCGTAACATAGGTCGCCGGCCAACGGCCTGAGTGCTTCAGCGGCCTCGCGCGCGCTAGCGACATCGCTCTTACCCGCCAAATGCAATGTCGTTGCCGTGGTCAATATGATGAAGAACATGACGAGATTCGACATGAACATCCCTGTGACGACATCGATGCGCGCCTTTCGAAGCTCAGTTCGAGTTGTATTTTCGCGCTCCTCGGGGGCCACCTTATCCTTTGCCTTTTCTTCCTCGACCTCCTGCGAGGCCTGCCAAAAGAAAAGGTATGGCGAGATCGTCGTGCCCATGAGCCCTACGAATACCGCGATATAGGCGGGCGTCCACTCTATGTGCGGTACGAATGTGCTGTAGAGGACAGTGCTCCAGTCCGGTTTTACCAGGAAAGCCGTTATCACGTATGCAAAGAGCACGAGTGTTAGCCACTTGAAGACGCTGACGATCTGCCTGTACGTAGCAAAGATCAGCAGGGCGACGATCAAAATAGCGAAGATCGGCGTCCAGACGTAACGCGAGACGCCTGACAGCATCTCGCTGACCTCACCCATACCCGCGAGATCGGCGCCGATGTTGAAAACATTGGCGACGATCAGCAGGAAGCACGCCATGAAAAGCACCCACCTTGGATAGGTGGTACGAATAAGGCTTGCGAGGCCCCGGCCGCTCACAATGCCGAGACGTGCGCACATCAATTGAACGACCGCCATCAGCGGGAAAGATAAGAGAGCCGTCCAAAGAGTCGAGAACCCAAACTGCGCGCCGGCGATGCTGTATGTCGAAATTCCGGAGGGATCGTCGTCGGCCGCACCCGTTATCAGGCCTGGACCGAGATCCTTGAAGAACTCCTTTACCCTGTGCCGCTTGTCTTCGCTCATTGTGTTACGGAGATAATGTCACAACAATTCGTCGTCGGAAAATAAAAATTTATTAGACATCTTCGGTGAACGAGAAAAACATCACTTCAAGTTCTGAAAGGACCCCTGCATACGTCTCACAAACCAAATCTTTCGCCCTGTTTTTGAAATTCTGAGTACGCCTCAGCTATCTCGGCATCGGTCGTCATGACGAACGGGCCTTTTGCAGCGACCGGCTCGTTTAGCGGCAGCCCTGCATACAGTATTGCCCTGAGGCCTTTACTTCCGCCCTTGAGTCGTACCTGACTTTCCTCGATCTCCCTGTTGAGCCAGGCAACCTGTTCTTCCTGGGCCGGTGTCGTACCTATCCAGCCGTTGCCCGCGATCATGACTATGAAACAGTTATAGCCCGGAGGCAGCACCTCACTGAAACTTGCGTCGGGATCGAGTTGAATTTCGAGCATTGTCACCTGAGCGAACCTGCTTGTGGGCATTACAACGTCGCCTGATCTCCCGGAAAACACCTTGACCTCCGCACCAGGCAGTTTCCGTACCGGCACCATTACAGCCCTCAACTCCTGATAATTGGCCCGAACGTTTTTCGCCACACGAGGTAGATTGATCCAGAGCTGAAGCGTGTGAACGCGGTCGACTGCGTCTTCGTTGTGGACGATCCCGCGCCCGGCAGTAAGCCACAAAGCCTCGCCGGGGCGGATCATGCCGTGGTTGCCCTGATTGTCGTGATGGCTGAGAGTGCCGTCAACAACGTAGGTCACGGTCTCAAAGCCGCGGTGCGGATGATCGTCGAATGCCCCGGCGCCGTACCAATCCTCTGCAAGCAAAAGGAATGGGTCGGTCTCGGCCCAGTTTCCCGGCAGGACGAGTGGCCGCAGTTGGTGATCCCCGCCCAGTTCACGGACCTGCGACGTATCGATCCGTGAAACCTGTCGTTCCTTAATTGTCTTAGTGCTGATCATTTAGATACTCCTGTGGGGCCCGAGTTTCTGAGGGAGTTGTCGAGGGCCCATGCGCCTCCGCCTGCGAATGCGAGATAGAGGAAAATAAAACTGTACAGCGCCGCCGGCTCGCCGCCATTTGCAATGGGCAGGAAGCCGTTCACGGCGTGAGCACTGAAATAGGCGACCGCCATCATTCCACTAAGGATGAAAGCGACCGGCCTTGTAGACAGTCCGACCACAATGAGCAGACCGCCCAACAGCTCCATAGTCCCTACGAAGATCACAAACGCGAATGGAGGAGCCTCCGAGCCGGGCGGCAGGGGCATCGGCGATGGAAAGCTGAATAGTTTCTGCGTGCCATGCCAAAGGAATAAAAAGCCTGTAACGATCCGCAAAATGCTTAATATCCGCGGTGACCAGGTGTTAAGAAACTTTTCCATTTTTCATTCTCCTCAGTTTCTGCCCCACTTCTTCGATATTCGATCGGGCATTTCGTAGTTGAATTGCGTACAAAATAAAGAAAGCGCCGGTAGCGACCGTACCGAGCACGGTCCATACGATCAGGGATCGTAAGTTGAGACCCGGTTGAATAAAGACCAAGAGTCCCGAACCCGTTGCTGCAAGTCCGGCGATCGCATAAGCCATCCAGCTTCGGCGTTGTCCCAGGGCTTCCACATCGACCGCTGTCAGAAATAGGAGTACCCCGCGTGACAAGAGCCAGATCGAAACGAAAGCGACCAGTGCAAAAAAGTATTTCGGCGGGCTCGCCAGCAATAGGAGGCCGAGCAAAAACTCGAAAATGCCCAAAACCAGGATGCCGATCCAGCTCAGGATCAATCGGCGGTTTATCGCGGCAAATGCGATCTCTGACGCTCCGTTTCCCAGATACACGAAGGCAAAGAGCCAGATAAGACTTCCAAGTTCCGGATCCGTTTTCAGTCCGATCCAAATTCCGGAAGCGATGAGCTGCAGGCCTGTAAAAGCAAATAGCCACCAACCCCGCAAAAATCTTTTTAACTCAAGCTCACTGCTTTGCATTTTCACCCCGCTGATTATGGGTAATTTCAATGAGCGCTCGGCCTGCCATTCAGGCCTGTTCGAGGCAGAGCCCATGCGGATGCACAGGCTCTGCACACCGCTCTTACCAGTAGCGCTTGTTGAGCACTTCCTGCACGGTGATCTCGGCCGTCGGCGAGAGTGTGGTCATAAGCACCTTTCCGCCGAATCCTTCGAACTGATCCACGAAATCTACCGGATCTGCGTTGAGCAGGGCGAAGATCGCCGAATCTCCGGGCTGGATCATGTCGCCTACGTCCTTGACGAAATCTTCGGGAATGCCGAAGTCTTCCTTATAGGCCGCGGCCCCGACAGCTCCGGTTACGCCGCCAACCGCTGCTCCGCCCAATGCGGAAGCACCGATAGCGCTCGCTGCAACGGCGGCACTTGCCCCGGCTGTGAACGGCGCGGCCAGGAGGCCGCCGATCAGCGATCCCCAGAAAACGCCCCAACCCGCGCCCTCGCCGGTGGTGAGCTCATAGCTTTGGTCGATGCGCAGTTTGCCGTTGTAGTCACGGTAAGCCGAGACCGCATCGTCAAGCGATGCCGACCAGTCATATTCCATCTGCCTCAGCTTGTTAAGAGCGCCTGAGGCCTTATACTTGTTGTTCTTGAAACCTACTACTACTAAATTTGACATTGTTTTTCTCCTTGTTTTTGTTGTTCCCGGTTGCGGGAATTCTTTACTCAGCCTGCGCCTTGCGCCGCAGGTTATACGGCGCTCAGTTTCTTCAGCGCGTCTCGCACAATGGCTTGGTGTTTCTTGTGGTCCGCCTTTAGCTCCGCGATACCCTTGTCAAACTCGACCTTCGCCTTGGCGCCGGTGGTCTTGATCTTCGCTTTTAGAGCGTTCACCTTGGTTTCCATTTGGGCCTTCGACCGCTTGATAGCGGCCTGCGCCTCACGCTCTTTTGCCTTAAGGGTATTCTTCGACGACTTCACCGTCTTTGACTTGGTACTTTTGTTCGTTTTCATTTTTTCTCCTCCTTGTGCGATCCGCTCATCTGCGAATGCCACAGAACGTTGTCCCGCTGGTGTCCGTCCGGGTCGGATCGCTGAGCGCCCTGTATTAGGCACTT
>JAFAOW010000135.1 GCA_019247455.1 Acidobacteriota bacterium
ACGAACTCCACCGGCATAAAATGCCGCCCGACATCAAGATGCATCCCGCGGTAGGGGAAGCGTGGAGCGTCAGTGATCGAGACCGCGCGAAGAGTGCCATCAGGACCAGCCTGTTCGAAGAGTTGTATCAATGATTGGATCGCATAGAACTTGCCGCTCTGATCACTCGCGTCGATCGAGATGTGCTTGTCGGACACAAATAGCAAGTAACCCTCTTTAGGCACCGTTTCCTTTGGGAAAATATTTGATATTGCTATGGTCGAGGCCTTCAGAGGAAGACCCTTACTCACTTTCAGAGAATAGCCAAACTTACTCTTTAAATATCTATTCAAAAGATCTATCAGATCCTTGTCACGATCAGCGTCCGCTACCAAAAGCGTCTTCTTAGTTAGCTTAAACTCACCCTGCTTAGGTTCGATCTCCTGCGGCCTCGGAATGATATTGATCTCAGGCGTCTGACCGACCATCACCGCGGGAATAAACAAGATCAGTAGAAAGAGAAGTTTCATAATCTGGCAACGGAAAGACTAACCACGAAATTACACCAAAATACACGAAAGAGTTTTTGTGAGCTTTCGTGTATTTTGGTGGTTCCTTCCTTAAAGAAGCAAGAGAAACCCTTCAAGCTCGGGTGGCAGCGGCTGGGTGAACTCCATCCTCTCGCCGGTCTTCGGATGTGTGAAAGCTAACCGCTCCGCGTGCAGGAAAAATCGGCCGAGATCGGCGACGCCCATTTTGATCGCGGGGTCGGCGATGGTGTTATCGCGGCCTTCGTTATAGGTGGCGTCGCCGACGACGGGGTGATTTATCGAGGCTAGATGCACGCGGATCTGGTGAGTGCGGCCGGTCTTGATCTCGACGTCGAGGAGCGTGAATTTTTCAAAACGCCGTCGTACCCGCCACAAAGACAACGCATTTCGGCCGTCCTTCGCCACTGTCATTTTTGTACGGTTGTGACGTTCGCGGGCGATCGGCCGGTCGATCGTGCCGGAGTTCTTTTCAACGGCGCCATGGACGAGCGCGACGTAGGATTTTTCGACCTTGCGGTCGTGAAATTGTTTTGAGAGGGCCTCGCTCGTTTGCTCATCCTTGGCAACGAGGATCATGCCGGAGGTGTCTTTGTCGAGGCGATGGACGATACCGAGGCGAGTTGAGAGTTGAGAGTTGAGAGTTGAGATTGAAAGTGGTATGCGATGGCGTTGGCGAGTGTTCCCGACTTAATGCCCGCTCCCGGATGCACGACCATTCCGGCGGGCTTGTTGATGACGGCGAGGCATTCATCTTCGTAGACGATGTCGAGGGGAATATTTTCCGGCGTGAATTCGGTGGGCGGGAGTTCGGTGAGCTCAACCTCGACTTTATCATGCTCGCGCAGTTTGTAGGACGGCTTTGCTTCGCGGCCGTTGACGAGGACGTCGCCGTCATCGATCAGCCGCGAGAGGCGGGAGCGCGACCAGCCGTCTACGTTTGATGCGAGAAAAGCGTCGAGGCGGCCACCCGCTCCGGCGCTGTCTATTTCGAAAGCGAGAGACTCTGACGCGGAACTAGCTGCCCTGCTTGTCACGCGGCAGCAGCTCGATATATTTCGACAGAGATCTGACCATGTCCTTCATCGACACGTTCGCGTTGCGCGAATGCACAGTGACGATGAATTTCGATCCCCATACGGAGCGATTCTCCTCAATGTATTTGGTGCGAAGGTTGGCCATCCGCTGATACGCCTCCTGATTGCGCAGGTCCTGGGCCATGCGTTCCTGACGCTCCATCTCGAGTTCATTAATGAGGTAGCTTCGCTGCAGCGCGTTCGTCTCGAGGGGGATCATGCGTTCAAGCTCGACCTCGCGATAGGATTTGTCGGCCGGTACGGGCGGAGCGAGCTTGAGGCCCGCGACCATCCAGTCCCGCGACGGCGAGCCGCCGCCATTCAGCTGGATCTCGATACCGCGCGAAGTGACGCTGGCGCCTGTGATGCGCGCCTTTGAATCCTTGGCGATCCCTACTCCGTATTGCTTCAGCAGCTTGTTGTAGTTCTCGTTGTCGAAGGTCACATTAGCGTCGTCAAAGACCATAGGGATGCCGGTGTCGACTGCCGGAAGGTCCATTTTTACGAGGACCTGGCGGCCCTCAAGAGCCTTTTTGATCATCGCTTCGCCGCTGTCCTGAGCCAGTGCTGCAGATGCACATAGGGCAGCGACGAGGATCATGGGAAAGAATTTTCTAAGCATTTTGCCTCCTCCAGAACCGAATAATGGCCTGACGTCATACTTCTCGAACCGACACGACTGGCAGATCACACGGTCCGAAAAGACGCCTATTCAACGGCTGCGCAACGGTCGATGACCTATGCCGGGAAGGCCTTTGAATCCATCGGCAACGAAAACGCAGGCGGACAATTTCAAGTCAAAAAGGGCTGTCGAGAGAATGATAACGCAGGTGAGGAGTGTCTTGCTATTAATTTTTTTCGGCCGCGGCGGCCTCGGAGGCGAACGCAGCGTCACGCCTTTTCAACCGCCAAAAGAGGAAGATGATGGAAGCCAGCCCGACCACAAGGCTGGCAAGCTGTGAAGTCGACAGGCCCGTCATCGTCGTGAGGCCAAAGAGATCGCCCCGCGGGTCGTCACGGATGAATTCGATCAGGAAGCGAAATATCGAGTAAATGATCGCGTAGGTGATGAGGACCTGGCCATCGAACTTCTTCCGGCCGTGAAGCCAGTAAAGGAATCCGAAGACGGCCAGCATAGTGAACGATTCGATCAACTGGGTCGGATAAAGGAATAAACTGTCGCCGTGAGGGCCGTAGATAGGGACGCCGGTGGTGGCATGGCCCGCTTCGGTAAAGTGTATGCCGAAGAAAAGATCGGTGGGTTTTCCCCAGCAGCATCCGGCCGCAAAGCAGCCTTGCCGCCCAAACGCCTGTCCAAGGGCGACACCCGGAGCGAAGGCGTCAGCCACCTTCCAAAACGGCATCTTGTAATACCGTGTGATCAGCGCGACCGTGAGAAAGCCGCCGATTATCCCGCCGTAAACGACACCACCCGAACGCAAAAAGTCGAGCGTAAATACTTGTACATTCGGCTCGACGAGGAACATGAGGAGCTTTGAGCCTATGAGGCCGCCGACAAGCGTCCAGAGCCCGATGTCGTAAATGCGGTCCCTCGACAGTCCGTCATTCTTCGCCAGGCGTGCCGCGACGACCAGCGCACAGAGCATCCCGACGGCCAGCCATATGCCGTAGGTCGTTATCGGGAAATCGCCAATGCGGAAAAGTTCGGGGTACATAGAAATGCGGGCGGAAACCCAAGCGGCCGCGAGGGTGCCGTATCAAGATCACTATTCTATTGAGGCACACTCCCCGCGGCCCGCGTTTCTGCCTTTTCCGCCTCTTTTTTCTTGCTAAAGAACAAGTCCAGGATCAGCAGGCCTGCGCCGATGCAGATGGCACAGTCCGCTATATTGAAGGTCGGATAGTGCCATCCGCCAAATTGCACGTCGATCCAGTCGATCACAAAGCCAAGCCGAAGGCGATCGGTGAGGTTGCCAACAATGCCGGCGAGCAGAAGCGCGAGCGACCCGAGCATTCGATCGTCGCTGCGAGGGGTCCGCCAAAAGAAAAAGAGGACGAGGATGCCCGCTACCATTGCGACCGCTGAAAGTCCCCAACGCCCACTATCGCCTTGCTGGTCGAACATTGAGAAGGCGACACCCGGATTCTGTGCAAAAGCAAAATTCAGGAAGCCCGAGATGACGGGCATGTCTCCGTTAAAACGCAGGCTGCGCGCGGCCCAGGCCTTCGTGGTCTGGTCGATCATGAAGACGCCACCCGAGATGGCCAGATAGGCTAGTTTCCAAAGAAGGTCCTTATGGGTCACAAGCAAAAGTTTAATTTAAGGCTGTCAAAAATGGAACATTACGATGTCAAAGCGTCGTGACACCGCTCGCAAACCGTTGGATGATCGCTGAATTCGCCGACGCGGATCGAGTAATTCCAGCACCGCTCGCATTTTTCGCCGTCGGCCCGAGCGATCTCGACATTTAGACCCGCGCCCTCATGGACCTCGACCTGAGAGACGATAAAGATGTAACGAAGCTGCTCGTAATAATCGAGCAGAAACCTCGTTGTCTCAGCATCGATGGTCAGGATCACCTTTGCCTCGAGTGATGAGCCTATGGTCTTGGCGCCTCGCGCATCTTCCAGCGACTTGAGGACCTCGTCGCGAATATTGAATAGGCGCTCCCAATGCGCCATGAGTCCGGAATTGTCGGCATCGATAACTTTCGGAAACTCAGCTATGTGCACCGAGACCGGCTTGTTGCCAGGTAGGTTCTCAAACGCCTCGTCCGCGGTATAGACAAGGATCGGAGCGAGCAGCCGGCAGAGGGAATCTGCTATTTGGTAAAGGGCGGTTTGGGCTGAACGCCGGGCTTCGCTCTTCGGCGCCATAATGTACAGCCGGTCCTTGATGATGTCGAAGTAGCGCGCTGACAATGTCACCGTGCAGAAGTTGTAAAGCGCGTTGTACGCGGTCTGGAAATCATATGCATCGTAGGCCGCGCAAACTTTCTCGGTGACCTCGTTGAGTGCCGCCAGCGCCCAAAGATCGGTTTCCTGCATGTGATTCGGAGCGAGACTGTCCTTGGTGGGGTTGAATCCGTCGAGATTTCCGAGGGCGTAACGCAGCGTATTGCGAAATTTGCGATATGCATCAACGACACGGGACAGGATCTCCTCGGAACAGCGGACGTCCTCAGTGTAATCGACAGCCGCGGCCCAGAGCCTGAGCACGTCCGCACCCGACTTGTCGATGATCTCTTTAGGGGCGGTTACGTTACCAAGTGATTTGGACTGCTTTTTGCCCTCGCCGTCGACGACCCAGCCGTGTGTGATGATCTGCTTATAAGGCGCCCGATCATGTGCCGCGATGCCGCAGCTAAGGCTGGAATTGAACCAGCCGCGATACTGGTCGCCTCCCTCGAGATAAACGTCTGCGGGGAAGCGCAGTGTATCGCCCCGCGTTTCGAGCACCGCGACGCAGCTCGAGCCTGAGTCGAACCAAACGTCGAGAATATCGGTCTCTTTACGGAATTCTGCCCCATCGCACTTCACGCATTTGTAGCCGTCCGGGAGCAGCTCACTTTCCGGACGTGCGTACCACGCGTCAGCCGTTTCTTTGGCAAATATATCTGCGACGTGATCGATCACTTTCGGGTCGGCGACGGCCTCTTCGCACGACGAACAGTAGAAGACCGGGATCGGTACGCCCCAAAACCGCTGACGCGAGACGCACCAATCAGGCCGCCCCTTGAACATATTCGCCATCCGGCCCTCGCCCCACGCGGGATGCCATTTAACATCAGCAATCTCGCGCAGGGCGGTTTCCCGCAGGCTGGCAGCCTGCGATCCGGCATTGTCCATGGAGATGAACCATTGAGGCGTTGCGCGAAAGATGATCGGATTCTTGCATCGCCAGCAGTGCGGATAGCGATGGGCATATTTTTCGTCGTGAACGAGGGCACCGGACTCGCGTAGAAACTCGACGATCTTTGGATTCGCTTCAAAGACGGTGAGCCCGGCGAAATGCTCCACTTCGGGCAAGAATCGCCCAGCCGAATCGACCGGAGCGTAGATCTCAAGACCATACTTCTTTGATATCGCGAAGTCGTCGGCGCCATGCCCAGGCGCGGTGTGAACGCAGCCGGTGCCAGCCTTTTTCGCCGCTTTATCTTCAAAACGAACGTCAAGTTCCACTTCAGCGTCGGCCTCGCCGAGCGTCACGTGATCGCCGTTCATTATCAGAGAAGTACGGTCGAGCCAGGCGTGCCTGCATTCGAGACGATCGAGTTTTGAGCCCTTGAAGCGGGCGAGTTCTTTGTATTCGCCGAGACCGCAGGTTTCGGCGTAGCTTTGTGCTAATTCACTCGCAACGATGTGGACCTCGTCGTTTAGAGTGCGCGATTCATCGCGTTGTGACGAGCTAAAGCTCGCACTCTGAACAGCGGAATAATCAAAATCCGGATGGACGGTGATGCCCAGGTTGGCCGGCAGTGTCCATGGAGTTGTCGTCCAGATGACGACGAAGACGTTCTTGCCGGCAAGGACAGGATCGATACTTGCGGGGTCACTCCTTAGAGGGAATTTCACATACACGCTAGGTGACGTGTGTTCGCGGTACTCGACCTCGGCCTCGGCGAGCGCCGTCTGGTCGTGAATGCACCAGTAGACGGGGCGAAGGCCTTTGTACACGAATCCCCGTTCGAGGAATTTACCAAACAGCCGCGCCGTTGAAGACTCGTACTCGGGCGACATTGTGAGGTACGGATCCTGCCATTCGCCGAGAATGCCTAGCCGCTGGAAATCGCGGGTCTGGTTGTTCATCGCGGTCGACGCGTGCTCGCGGCAGATGCGGCGAAATGATGCGACAGGAATGTCATTCTTATTCTTGCCTTTATCGGCGAGCTTTTTCTCGACGATGGTCTCGATCGGCAGCCCATGACAGTCATACCCCGGCACATAAGGCGCGTCAAAACCCATCATCGAACGCGTTTTAACAACGAAATCCTTAAGGATCTTATTCAGCGCAGTGCCGATGTGGATATCAGCATTGGCGTATGGCGGGCCGTCGTGCAGGATGAATTTCTCACGTCCTCGGCGGGCGTCCATAACCTTTTGGTAAAGGCCTATCTCCTGCCATTTCTTGAGGCGGGCAGGCTCCATATGGCCGAGATTCGCCTTTTGCGGGAAATCCGTCTTGGGGAGGTTAACTGTTTTCTTTAGGTCGAGCTCTTCAGCCATAAAAATCTTGTTTTCTTCGCGTCCTGGCGTCTTCGCGGGAACGAACTTCCAGCCAAGTCGCAAAGCACGAAAAGGGAGATCAAAATCAAAAAGCCCCAAGCCTTTTCTTCGGCTTGGGACTCAGGCAAACTCATCGCCATCGCTCGGTCTTAACCCGAACAAGTCCCAAAGGTCTCTATAATAATGGGCGATGGCCTCCGCATAATTAAAGATAATACAATAACACACCTAGGCGGCTGCGATATCGACTCCAGCCATAAAGCCAGCGACGGAAAGGTCCTCGTCAATATCGGGCCAGTGAATACCTGTCCCCGAGCGACTGATCTCATATCGCGATCTCTGTTCAGCCGTGGCATTCGCAAGTCTGTCATACCAGATGATCGGCACGCTGATCACCCGGCCGTCCGCGAGCGACACATGCATCAAATCTTCGTCAAAAGTAATTGAGGTGGCTACGGCAGACGTCGGAACGTAAGCACCCATGAACCTAGCCTTTTTTTCGCTCAGAATACTCATTCCACGCCTCCAGCAAATGCCGCCTGTTTTGGATCACAAGGCGTTCGAGCCGCCGAAGCTCGTTAGCTCGATATCCATAATTATAAGCTAAGACGACAGGTATCAGCCAAAATTTGGCTTCGCCGCTGCCGCTTCGAATATGGATGTGTGCAGGCCCTGTTCCCTCGTTGCTATAGAAGAAAAAGTCATACGGCCCCCTGCCGAAATACTGTGGGGCTCATCTACTCCTCCTCCACCGTGCACAGGAGCGGGTACTCGCGTGCCTTGGCAAGGTTCATCGTCTTGTTGGCTTTCATGTTGGCGATCTCGTAGGGGTAGACGCCTGCGATGCCAACGCCTTCGTTATGGACCTTGAGCATGATGGTGAACGCCTCGGCGTCAGAGCGGCCAAAGACATACTGCAAAACGAAGACGACGAAATCCATTGTCGTGAAATCGTCGTTGTGCAGTATGACCTTAAAGAGCTTCGGCTTTTCAAGCTTGGTCTTTTTTTCTACGAGAACGTCGCCGTGCTCATCTATGTCCGGAAACTCGGGCATGAGTTTATTTTAGCCACAGAGGCCACAGAGAGCACTGAGAAAGGGCACTTATTACTTTCCACTTACTCCGAAATAGGCGACATGTGGTAAGCGACAAGTTGTAGGTCAGACCCGCGCCTCGACGGTGGCTTTGCGCTCAAGCTTGCCCCACCCGACGACGGCGCCGCGGATCGCGGTATAGACCGACTTGACCATCACCCAGTACATTACCTGTCGGTAGCCGAAACGCTGAATGAGCAGCCATCCGAGAAGCCTCTTCTGTTCCGTCCGCTCCATCATGAACGCGGCAAAAGCGCCGAACCAATCAACCGCGAGGAACAGCACGTAATAGAAGATCACCTGACTGAGATCCGTGGGCGTGTGCGCGTATTCCTTCGTGTGCTCGAGATAGCCGATCAGAGCGGATAAGAGCGTCCACACGAACATAAGGTCCATGATCGGGGAAACGAGCGGAAAGAATACCTGGAATATCCAGACATTCGGCATCGCGACAAAGCCAAGGGTACCGTAACGAGGATTGAGGAAGGCATTCTTGTGCTTCCACATGCATTGAAGGGTGCCATACGACCAGCGGAAGCGCTGTTTTGCGAGATTTCGCAGGCTATCGGGAGCCTCAGTCAGGCCTATCGCAGCTTCTTCATACCCAATGTGATAGCCGAGCTTGCGAACCTGGATCGTGAGGTCCTGATCTTCTGCAAGTGTGTCGGGCGAGAAGCCGCCTGTTTCCTCGAGAACCGACCTTCGCCACGCTCCTACAGAGCCGGGAACGACGGTGATGCAATTTAGGGAGGCGAAGGCGCGACGATCAAAATTTTGCGACGTGACGTACTCGAGAGCCTGCCATTTTGTTACGACATTGATACGATTCCCCACCTTGGCATTACCCGCGATCGCTCCGATCTTTTCGTCGGCGAATCGATGCGCCAAGGCTCCCAGGGTTAGCGGCAAGAAATGAGTATCGGCGTCAAGGGCGACAATTACCTCACCCTTCGCACGCTGCCAGCCGTAGTTGAGGGCCTCAGCTTTACCGCCGTTCGGCTTTGCGCAGAGAGTAACGAGCGGGTTCTTGCCAAAATGCTTTTCCGCGACAGCATGCGTGTCGTCGGTCGAGCCATCATCGACGACGATGATCTCGAATTTTCGGTATTCGGAGGCCAGGAGCGCGTCGAGCGTACTCTTGATGACCTTGCCCTCGTTAAACGCGGGGACGATGACCGAAACGAGCGGCTGATAGGCTTCCCCGAAATGTTCTTCTTCGCGGCGGCGGGAACGCAGGTACTGCGCCATCGCAAGGATCCCGATCACTGACATTCGTCCCAGCCCGAGAATGATGCCGATCATGAACAGCCAACGCATCAGCCAGCCAGTGATCGAAACCCCGTAGAAAACATACGCATCGGCCTTTGAATAGAAGGACTGGTCCTCGGGGACCGGCGGCATCGCCTGGTCGGGTGTCATGTTCGCCAGATCGGCGACGGTTGTGAACTCGTGTCCGTTCGCGCGCAGCTCATCGATGATCCTTGGGAGCGCTTCGATGGTCGCCGAGCGGTCGCCGCCGCTGTCATGCATCAGGATGATGTTGCCGCGTTCTTCCGGTGTCGTGATAGCAGCCTGTTCCATCACGTCCTGCACCATTTGATCGGCCGTATGCGGTGAGCCGTCGTCGTTCTTCAGCTTCCAGTCATCGGGATCGATATGCAGACCGATGGACACGTACCCGAGCCCTTGAGCGAGAACGGTCGGGTCTACCTCATCCGCCGTTCGCGGCTCGGCGTCGCCAAAGTAGGGTGCACGGAAAAGGCGGGTCGAGTGGCCTGTCAAAGATTCGATCAAGCGCTGTGTGGCGTTCAGTTCGAGATCGGTCACCTGACTAGGGACCTCGCCGAGATTCGGGTGGGTGTACGAGTGATTGCCGATCTCATGGCCTTCGCTGACGATGCGCCTCACGAGATCAGGATTGGTCTGACCGTTCTCACCGACGATGAAGAAGCACGCTTTTACTCCCTTCTCTTTAAGGATGTCCAGAACTTTTGGCGTCCAGACAGGATCGGGGCCATCATCGAATGTCAGCACGATCTTGCCCGGCTTATCGCCGGTGCGCTGGATAACATATGACGAGGGCAGCTGATGGTAGATCTGGTCGGCGATCTCGCCCGAGCTGTCGGTCTTAATATCGCGCACTCCGTCCTGCGGCTCCGAGGTTACCTGTAGGATCTCACCCGTGCCCTGGAAGTCGACGTCATACCCGTACTTGATCGTTCTGAGATCACCTGCTGCGCCGTTATCAACATTGCTGCCAAACACTTTCCAGAGGGAGGGGTCCTCACTGCCCAGCCGCCACAGGGCATAGCCCGCAGGCTTATAAGTTTTGGCGCTTTCTATCTCATTGAAGGCAGTCGACGCATCAAGGAACCAGAGGGTGTGGTCCTTGCCGTCGTCCTCGGTGTACGTGAAATAGGGATTCTTAGAAACGGGATCGAACTTGATCTCCTCCGGGGAGTCGAGAGATTCGCGAGCGGCGATGATCGATTCCTGAAAGGTGGGGTTCTCAGCCTCTGAGCCGTCGTTCGCCCAGTTATAGCCGTAGTTGCCGATGCAGACGATCGTTTTGGCAGGCGACAGCTCGGACATTCGCTTTTTAAGGATGGGCTCGTACCAGTCCTGACCGGCGATGGGACCGGCCTTGCCGGTCGCCCAATGCTCGTCATAGGCCATGAGCATCAGGTAATCGTTCACCTGGGCGTACGCGCGATAGTTCCAATCCGGATTGTCGAAAGGAACCGCCTGAGCCAGGATCAGCTGCCGTGACTGGAACTCACTGTGCAGTTCCGTCATGAAGGTGAAAAGATCACGCTGCGACGAAGGGGGCACCTCCTCGATGTCGATCGTAAGGCCCGCGAATCTATTCTTGTCTATCGTGTCGAGGATCGCCCCGATGAGCTTACGCCGGCCGTCCTCGCTGCCTATCGAGCGGGTGAGAATGTCGGAGTTCCACTGCTCATTCTTATAGTTCTGCAGCAGCGGCAGGACGGGCATGTCCGGGCGATGCTCGTGCAAAAAATCCATCGCCTGGTCGTCTATGTCCGGGACGAGAGGCGAGTCAGGATCGCCTGATAGGCGTATCCACTCGGGTACCATCCAGTCAAGTGCCTGGTAGTTCTGCTTTAGCGAGGCGAGGCTGGAATCGTCCCAGTTGACGTAAAAGCCGATCGAGAGAGGCCGCCCGGTGTTCGGCAGCAGGGGCTGGTTCATGCTCAGCCCGCGCTGAAGCTCTGCCGCGGCCAACCGTGAAGCCTCGGCGTCCTCACGCTTTTTCTTTTCCTGCTTTGCGCGGTCGCCGGCTTGCTTTGCGACGCTTTCCTTTTTGGTCAGCGGCGGTTCAGACAGTAGGCCGGATTGCGAGTCGGATGTGAGGACTGGTTTGAGCTTTACGGGCGTAAGAAACGGATTGACCAAAACACTTATCACGAAAAGAGCCGCGAAGGTCGAAACCGTGATCGCAAGGCCGAGTGTGATGTATGAAAAATACTTCTTGCGTCGGCCCTTTGGGTCGACGAAGACGCTTTTTTGCTGCTCGATAAGAGCTTTTGAGTCCATGCTGCGGCGGCTTACCGTCCTTAACGCAAGCGGTGTTCTGAGGGAATCGGCCCGCCGGCGGAAGATGTATGATGCAGGCTTCGGATGTGGCGTTCACAATACCCGCTGGCCCCATTCTAATTGAGAATAAAGAAAAATGTGGACTCCGGAGAGCGATTCTGATAACTTTCGTGTTGCGCTGTTTACTTAGTATTCAATCCAAGATTTCCCTCGGCCGGCTCCCGGAGTGAAAACTCGAGCCGATTCGACGTTTGCTAGAGAAAAAATGAAACGATCCTCCTCAGCCGCCGGCAAACGGCCGGCAAAAGGCTCGCCTCGACCCGTAATTTCGGAGGAGGCCATTGACGCTTTGTTTTCCAAGGTCGGTACCGCATTGCGTGAGGGCCGCTCAAGCGAGGCGGAGAGAATATTGACCCATGCCGTTCAGGATCACGAGCATACGCCGGATAATTTTGCCAACCTGAAGCGCCTTCTTTCGTTTACTCATGAGACGACGGGACGTTATAAGGAGTCGCTCGAGGCTATCCGCGCGTACGAAACTGAGGAGAATCTTTCGCGGCTGACCATCGACACGCAGGTCCGCGTGATGACGCAGCTCGGAATTGCCTATAGCAACTTCGCCGAGCAACCGAAGGCGGTGACTCTGCTCAAAAGTACGCTCGCGCGTGCTGAAGGCAATGAGCTTCGGCATCTATACGGCCCTGTGCATATCGGCTTGGCGCGGGTCTACCGCAAACTCAGCGAATATCCTATCAGCCGCGACTACGCCGAGAAGGCCCTCGAATATTTCCGGGAGGACGGGAACTGGCTCGGGATGGCCGAGGCCTATCGGGAGATAGCAAACAGCCTGCATCAGGAAGGCGACAGTGAAAAGGCGCTGGAGAATTTCGAACTGGGGATCAACATCATCGGCGACAACTCGGCGCCCTTCATGCTTGGCAAGCTTTACACGGATATGTCGGGTGCCTATGTTTTCGTAAGACGTCCGCAAGATGGAATTGCCTGTCTTGAGCGCTCGATCGAATTCTTTGACCAGACCGAGCATGCTCTCAATACCGTCATCGCCTACAACAACCTTGGCATGCATCTGATGCAGATCGGGGAGTGGAAAAAGGCTGATGAAATGATAGGCCGTGCTCTCGAGATCGGGATCAAAGAGAACTACGTTCACGTCGCCGGCATCTACGACTCGCTAGGCGAATTGAAGATGCTGCGCGGAGAACTTGACGAGGCCGAGAGGATCCTTGAGAAGGCTGTGGCTTTTGCGAAAAAGCATAATCGGCAGTGGTACACGATCCAGGCGATGCGCAATCTCGCACGATGTCACCTGTTAAAGGGCGATCCTAAGAAGGCGCGGGATACCGCGCAGCAGACGATCGACCTTGCGGCCCTGGCCGGCGACAAACATTACGCGAATATGGCAGGTCTGCCGCTGGCAGAGAGTTATTTGCAGACCGGAGCATTTGTGCAATGCGAAGACGCTCTCGAGGCGATCGAGGAGACGGACCCATCATCGGATTTCTTCGTGCTTGGCGAGATCCAGCGAATTCGCGGCCTTGCGGCGCTCGAGGAGGGCGATGACGAGCTCGCAATTCATCATTTCAGCCGAGGGCTGACGATCTTCGAGGCCGGTGAAGACCTGTACCACACCGGGCTGATGAACCTGCTGCTCGGGCGCCATCTTGATGACAAATACGCGGCACGTGCACGAAAGCACCTCGCATCCGCAGCCGACATCTTCAAGAAGCTGGGTATCGATACGCTTACCCGGCAGGTCGAGGCCGAACAGGAACGCGTCGAGAGGCTTCGCGATATAAAACCCACAAGATCGAATTCGGTGGTCTCCCAGCTGCTTACTGTTCGTCTAGCAGAGGCTACTGCGTCAAGGGAGCTGCTTTTTCGTGAGCTCGTGGCCGTATTGCAACAGGAGAGCAACGCCAAGCGCCTCGTTATCGCGCAGCAGAACGACCAGCAGCGGCTCTACCCCTTCATCACTCACGGATATTCACCTCAGGAGAGCAACGAGCTCACCACCCGGCTGCAAGCGGCTGAGGAGAAGGGCGAGGAAAAAGCTTTCGCGCGGGGTAAGAACATCGCCGTTCTCAAACTGCGCAGCACGGCAGCCCAGCCCGCCGTTCTGATCGTCAATCCCGAAGCGGGTGCGGTAT
>JAFAOW010000139.1 GCA_019247455.1 Acidobacteriota bacterium
TGCAAAACAAAAGCAGGCGACGGCGATCGTGCGCGGCATCCGGGCTGTAAGTGATTATGAATACGAGCTGAGAATGGCTTTGATGAATCGCCGCCTCGAGCCCGAGATCGAGACGGTTTTCCTGATGGCCGGCGAGGAATATAGTTATGTCTCCTCTACTCTCATGAAGCAGGTCTTTGAGCTGGGAGGCCGTGTCGCCGGCCTGATCCCTGAGCTCGTCGAAAAACGCATGCGTGAGAAGACTCCCTCCGAATGATCAAGTCAGTTAGTCATGTGCAGGTAAGTATTCCTGTGGGCTCAGAGGACGAGGCCCGCGAATTCTATTGCAACGTTCTCGGTTTGCGGGAAATACCTAAGCCGAAGTCGCTCGCCGGACGCGGTGGGTTTTGGCTTGCGGTCGGGGGCTTCCAAGTCCACTTTGGGACAGAGGCTGGGGTAGATCGTGCAAAGTCCAAGGCGCACGTAGCCTACCTTGTTGAGGATCTCGAGGCCGCGCGAAACAAGCTTATTGCCGCCGGGTGCGAGCCGCAGGATGGCATTCCTATCCCGGGATACGACCGTTTTGAATTCCGCGATCCGTTCGGTAACCGCGTCGAATTCCTCGCAACAGTCTCGTCGGACAAGATCTGAAACTCCTACTCAAATATTGTTTTAGTTGGGTGCCTCTGTGCACTCTGTGCGCTCTGTGGCAAAATTGCTCTAATGGCTTTCCCCGTTTCGAAACACGTCGCCGCTATGCAGGGGTCTTCGACGCTGATGGCGGCGCAGGTCGCCGCTGAAATGCGTGCTTCGGGTATAGATGTTATTGACCTGTCAGTTGGCGAGCCGGATTTCGATACTCCCGAATTCATCAAGCGTTACGCATGGGAGGGGCTGGAAAAGGGCCTCACCAAATACACGTCAACCCAGGGAACGGCGGACTTTCGCGACTCGATCGCGTCCTTCTATTCACAAAGGTTCGGAGCCGACATTCGCCCAGGCGAGATCGCGGCGGACTGCGGCGGCAAACAGGCGCTGTTCAACGCAGCATGTACGCTGCTCGAGCCTGGCGACGACGTACTTATCCCAAAGCCATACTGGGTCACTTTTCCCGCGATCACATCATTCTGCAATGCGAACAGCGTGTTCATCGAAACCGAACAGACTGATTTCATCGTTACGGCTGACGAGGTGCGAAGCTCGATCACCCCGAGGACAAAGCTCCTCATTCTCAATTCTCCGAACAATCCTACCGGCAGGGTGATCCCGCCGGATGAAATGCGTCGCATTGCGGAGGTCTGCGCGGAAAAAGGGATCTATTTGCTCACGGACGAGTGCTATCTGTTCTTTGCGTATCCGCCCGCGGAACCGTTCACCTCCGCCTCGATGCCGCAGGAACTCCGAGAATTCATTTGTGTCGCCGGCAGTTTCTCCAAGACGTATGCTATGACCGGGTGGAGAATTGGCTACACCATCGCCAACGAGGAATGGACGCGAGCCATGGTCAAGCTCCAAAGCCACTCCGCTACCCATCCGACCTCCTTCGTGCAGTACGCCTGTGCCAGGGCAATGCGTGATCACGAGGAAACGATCGAAGCCGTCAATTCAATGACCGGGGAGTACGCAAGACGGAAGAATTGGTTCATTCCGGCCCTTAATGAGATCGACGGATTCAAATGTGCGATGCCCGAAGGTGCCTTTTATGCATTTGTCGATGCGCGAGATATGCTCGGCGATCGATTCGGGACCTCGGCCGAGATCTCCGACCATCTCTTGCATGAAGCGCATATCGTTGTCACTGATGGAGCGGGATTCGGTGCAGACGGATTTATCCGGTTCTCTTACGCGACATCAATGGAAAATCTCCAGCGTGCCGTGGATATCATGAAGCAAATGTTCGGCGAAAGGACGGCCGCCGCGGTTTGATGCCTCGGGTGTGGTTCAGCGCCTTACCGGCGGCGTGCAAACGGGCCCGCCGTCCAGCTTGCTCGCGCGCCCGGGTTGTTTTTTTGATAAGTCTCGCCATGAAGAACGCCGTCAGCCCATGAAGCAGTTGCACGGTAGACCCCGACTGCGCCATTCCACGCGATCTCAACCTGAAAATTATCGACATTTGTCTGCCACCCGCCGCCTCCATTCGTCCGCCAGGCTCGCCCTGAGACGGAACCGCGGGCAATTCCGTTTCGGCCGGCGTTGTAAGAAGCCGTGCCCGTGATCTCGCGCCCGTTCTGTGTAAGGACCATCGTCACGACAAAGCCGTTGCTTTGCCGCAGATCCCACGTGCCGCTAAAGTTATGCGCCGGCGGGCCGTCATCCCTTTGCGCGAAGGCACACAGCGAGAACGCAAAGATCAGCAGAAGCGAGGTGACCATTGATATCAAAGCCATCCGTCCGATATTTCTCTTCATATGACTCCTTAACTTACCGGGCAACAAGAGTGACATCGCTCGTGCTCTTGCCGAGGACGTGGCCGGTGAACAATTTCCCGCTTTCGTCCATTACTAATTCGCCGGTGCCCAGGTACATGAAGGGTGATGCACTTAGCGGCTCAGTAGGAAGGCGTTGACGCATGACCTTGAAGCGCAATGTATTGCCGCTGATGTTGCCATCCGTAATGATGAAGGTGCCCGAATTGGCTGCCAATTGGCCACCTGCCTGAGGGCCGGTCTGCTGGATTATCAGCTGCAATGTCCCGTCCCCCCACTTTGCTTGCCAAACTCCTGCGAAATTAGGCAGAACGGTGGCTATCACGGGCGTCCCTCCACTAACCTTACCCGTGAACGATCTACCATCTTGAGCCATCACGAATTCACCCGTCGGGGAATCTTCGTTCCTGCGAAATGAGGAACTCAACCGGAATTTCAGAGTGCTGCCGGAGACCTCGCCGTCGAAGTCGGCCTTCTGCTTATCGTTGTTTCCGAAAAATGCAAAGCCTGTGACCTTGCTGCCGGCTTGCTGGAGCTTAAATGTCATCGGCAGATCCCCGCTGTCGCTCTGCGGCCGCGCGACCCACATTCCAGCAAAGGAAACTTTCGTCTCCACTGCAGTCACCGTGACCGACGCCAGCACCTTACTTTTGATAAGAGTGCGGAGTTTGAAAACGCGCGTTTGTCCGGCACCGACGAGGATGCTTTGGGAACCCTTGGCGTCGGGCGACACAAGCGTTTCCTTCCCGCCATTGATCTGTTGCCAAACTGTCGCACCCACGCTGGTGACCCCCGTGCCGGCGTCCCAGGTGATCGTCGTAGACCCCTTTTTGGTGGCTTTGTCTACGACGACGGTTTCCGGCTCTGCGGTGATGGTTTGTGCACGCGTCAGGGGACTCAGCGTCAAGAGTATTCCAGCCAATAGCACCAAGCCGGACAGTTTTACGTTTCGATCTTTTATGGTTCGCATCTTCGTATCTCCTTGTCCGGGGCCTGACATCACTGCCGAGTTTGGTTCTAGCGCCCAAGGCGGGTCCCGACGGTCGGAGTGCCGAGAATAGTGCCTTTGAAAGACCTACTGCCTTTATCCATAACTAATTCGCCCGTGCCGGAGTACTGATATTGGGGAGGCCTGCCGGGCATGATGTTAACGTCTCGAAGGACTTGGAAACGCAGGGTATTGCCGTCGATCACACCCTCAGTGATCATTCCGAGGCTGGGATTGCCGGCGCTCAAATATCCCGTCACACGAATTCCGCTCTGCTGGAGCACCATATCGGCAAACTGGAGTCTCCCGCTGGAGGTTGTTTGCCAAGCTCCAGCAAAATTAGGTGCGCGCGTGCCGTTCCATGTGCCGCCCGACGTGTTGTCCGGATTATCGGTCCGGCTGAACGTGCCTTCGAATGATTCGCCATCCGATGACATCGTGAACTTACCGGCGCCGCGACCACCATCCTCTAACCATTTGAATCGGAGTACATTCCCCGTCACCGTTCCGGTGATCGAGCTAAGGCTCTGAAGCGGTGGCTCCCCGGTCATGAACGATACCCGAACAAATGGATCGACGGCGCGCGGCGGAGACTGATAGCTCGCCGTCAGCCCGTTTACGGCATAGGTCCCGGTCACATTGGTACGGCGGTCGGTGGACTTTAGCGTAATGACGATCTTTTTTCCCGAACTGGTCACCGTGTTCCATGTGCCGCCGAACTCCGCCGGGCTCTGAGCGAATGAGCTCAAGACGCCGGATATCGTAAGCAGCAGAATGCCGCTCAAGATCGCCCATGAGATCCGCTTTTGTCGATTTTTCATTTTTATAACTCCTGCAATGTCATCTTTTCTTTCCATTCCTGAATGTCATTTCCCGCTTCGTGGTGCCTTTCGCTATGGACGGAGTGTGCCAGTCACGATGAGCCCGCCGACTGTCCCTTTGAACGATTTACCGTCTCGTTCCATCACCACCTCACCAACCTTTAGGGCCCCCTTCGCGGTACGGGCGACAAGTTTGAATCGCAATATGCCGCCGTTCACCTTTCCGTCTATTAGCTCATACGACCCTAGATTCGTCGCGTAATAGCCCGTGACGGCGGAACCGGACTGGGTGAGGTCCATCCCGCCTGGGATGCCGCCTTCGGTAATTAGCCAAGATCCCGCGAATGAGGCCATTGTCTTGCCCCCGGAGCCGCCGACGCTCGCAGCAGGCTCGGGAACCTGGTTAGGAGTGGTAGGTGTTTGGCCCGATATGACGCCCTCGCCGGTGGCGGTCGTGCGTTCGCCCCACGTCCCAGAATCAGTGATCTCTGTGCCGTTGGCCTTCTTGAACGTGGCGGCGAAGGTCTCCCCGCTGTTGCTAATGTTGAATTCGCCACTGCCGCTTCCCTTATTCGACTTCCACGTAAATCGCAGGATCTTGCCATCGACCGCGCCTTCCAACGCACCGTTTTGTGCCGTATACAAGCCTGTGGCCTTGTTGCCGTTCTGGACGATCGTTAGCGGAATGCGGAGGCCGAGGTTGTTGGCCAGCATCCACGTGCCCGCAAACAATGAGGGTGGCGGAGGCCTGTAAGTGTTCCAAGTGTGCGTTTGGGGAACAGGCTTAGTGGTGGTCGAACTGCCGGTAAAGCCCTTCCCATCGTCGTCCAGGGTGAACACTCCGGTTCCCTCGTAACCACCATCCTGCGTCAATTTGAAGGTCAAGGTCTTACCTACGACGATCCCGCCAAAGATCTTGCCGTTGCCGGGCGTGTACGTGCCGGTAACCTTGTTGCCGATCTGAGTCAGCCGCACTGTGTATTTGTACGTTCCCTCGACGCGGGTGTCCCACACGCCGGTAAAAGGCGTTTTCGTGCCCGGCTGAGCTTTTGCAAAGGCACTTGCGGAGAGCATCACGCTCAAGACAGCGAGAGATAACAGGACGTGGTGCGAAATACTTTTGATAGGGAGCGTCATTGAACTTTCGGTCCTCCGGTTTGAAAACATCGCTATCTGAGCGGACAAGAGCGGCCTCAACAATTAGTAGTTAGTTATCAAGACCGGCGCTATAATGCCGACTGTCTCTGGTACGGCGTTATGCAGCCTCGTCTCGTCCGCTCACTCATCGACTTTAGGCGAGAGGTGGCGGATTGTCTTTGGATTTAACTTTAAAAAACCCTGAATTTAACTTTAGTTTGAGCCCGGACGAGCAAAACAAGGTGTACGAGTTCGACGACTTCCGTCTCGACGCCGGAACACGGCTTCTTTTCCGCGGCAACAAACAGATCTCGCTTACTCCGCGCGCAGTAGAAACCTTGCTTGCACTCGTCGTGCGCCATGGAGAGGTCATCAGAAAAGAAGAACTGATGAAGAGGATCTGGGCGGACACAGTGGTCGAGGAATCAAACCTCGCCCAGTACCTGCACATTTTGCGAAAGACACTCGGCAAGACCCCGGATGGCAGACCCTATATCGAAACACTCAAGCGGCGCGGTTATCGCTTTAACGCCGCGGTACGCGTGTCTGAGAATCGAGATGCGTCAAAGGTGGAAGCCACCAGTGAAGAACGCGATGCACCGCTGCCGGTCAGCTCGAGCGTAAATGCCGGGCGTTCCGCTCGGTCCGTCAGTGTTGCGAACCACGGGCAGGCGGCTCACGCGGTTGCCGTAGAGCGTTCCGACAATGTCTATTCGGTTTCGGACTGGCGGCGTGAGCCTATTGCCGATACAGCGCCGCCCCCGACAGCCCGAGATCGTTCAAATTTGATCGCGCCCATTGTTCTCATTGTCCTGGGAATCTCGTTGGCGGGAGTGGCATTCGCGGTCTACAGGTACTCGACGCGAGTGGTTCGATCTGACGCCGCCGAAGTCCCATTTCGCGATTCTGAAATGACGCGGCTTACGACCAACGGTACTTCAAAGCGGGTTGCGGTCTCGCCGGACGCGAAATATGTGGCGCACGTCACCGGCGGCACGGGCGGCGACACTCTCTGGGTCCGGCAGGTCGCCGTTGCAAATGACACTCGCATCGCCGGTCCGTCGCCGAGCGAGATGGTCTGGGTCACATTCGCACCAGATGGCGACTTTCTTTATTACCTGGCCCTCGAACGCAACAAAGGCGATACGGAGTTGTTTCGTGTGCCGGTCCTTGGCGGCCCTGTCGTGAAGGTCGCCGACGACGTCGGTGCTCCTAGTTTTTCGCCTGACGGAAAGGATCTCGCCTATATGATGATGAAGGGCGAAGAGACCAGGCTGATCGTTGCGACGGTTGCAGGAATGGCTCAAGCATTGCCTATCGCACGCCAGGCGCCTGATTTCTTGAAGCCGAACGAAACAAAGCTGGTCTCACGTCTCGAGCCGGATTACTTGAATAGCTTCTGGTGTGCTCCGGCCTGGTCGCTGGACGGAAAGACCATCGCGTTCCCCGTTGCTCAGGGGGATGAAAAGGGCCGTTATGAAACGGTGCGAGCTGTCGATGTCGATAGTCATTTGGAACGTAAGTTGACCGACACGCGGTGGCAATCCGTCGGCCAGCCTAGATGGCTTCCCGATGGAATAGTTGTGAGCGCATCTGAAACGTCTACGGCCTCAGAGCAGCTGTGGCATATTTCACTTGCCGACGGCACCGCTTCGCGTATTACGCGCGATCTTAACAATTACAGAGATCTCAGCCTTTCGGCGGATACGAACGCTCTCGCCGTGATACAGGACCACAATGTCTCGAATATTTGGACGCTCAGCGGGGATGGCTCGGCAGCAAAACAGATAATGTCGGAAGCGGGACGGTTCAACGAGATCATCTGGCTGCGTGATGGACGTATCGCGTACACGTCGAATGCGGGCGGCAGCTCGGACATATGGACGGTGAACGCCGACGGCTCGAATGTTCGTCAGCTGACCATGGGAGCGAATGCCAGACTGGGACTCGCGGCCACTGCGGACCAGAAACAGCTCGTCTTCGCGGCCGAACACGACGGGAAATTCAACCTCTGGCGAATTGATATCGACGGAGCGAACCTTATTCGTATAACTGACGGGGATGGCGAATATTACCCGCAATGCACACCCGACGGCCAGTGGATCGTCTATCAGTCGGGCGGTAATTATCCAACGTTATGGAAAATGCCTGCCAGCGGCGGACCAGGTGAACGGATCACGACATCGACCGCCTCACGCCCGTCCGTCTCCCCGGACGGCAAGCTCGTGGCATACCACTACCTCGACTCCAGCTTTGAGAAGTCGCGTTGGGGTATCGGCATCATTGATCTGGAGAGCGGCCAGCGGGTGAAGCGCTTCGACTTCCCGCCCACCGTGGTTGAACGCCTGGTGAAGTGGACCCGCGACGGAAAGGCGGTTGCGTTCCTCAACAGTCCCGGCGGCATCCCGAACATTTGGCTCCAGCCGATGGACGGCGGCGACCCTAGGCCCCTCACCGATTTTCCATCGGATAACATCATTGCTTTTAACTGGAATGCGGATGGCAGCCAACTCGCTGTCATACGCGGCGTTGAGACCAGCGATGTGCTCATGATGAACCGAAGCCTAGCGAAATAAAAAGCGGAGCCGCCATCAACCGCCGGTCATCATGAGCCCGATATCTTCGGTGGAAGCGGTCTTTGGATCTACCTCGCCAACGATCTTGCCCTCGCGGATGACAAGCAGGCGATCTGCGAGAGCCGTGACCTCTTCGAGCTCAGCGGAAACAAGAAGCACAGCCGACCCAGAGTCTCTCAACGCGATCAATTTCCTGTGGATGAACTCGATAGCGCCGATGTCAACTCCGCGAGTCGGCTGGGAAACTAACAGCAGCTGCGGATTCAGCTCAAATTCTCTGCCGATGATAAGCTTTTGCTGATTGCCGCCTGAAAGGGATCGAGCCGGCAGTGCCGGATTTGGCGGACGGACGTCAAAATTCTGAATGATGTCACCCACCCGTGTGTTGATCGCTCCCGAATTCATAAAGCCGCCCGATGTCGCGATCGGAGGACGATAGTGCACGCCTAGGACCGAATTTTCAGCCAGATCGGATCTCAAAAGCAGCCCGCGTTTGTGACGGTCCTCCGGAATGTGAGCGACGCCCATTTCTTTTAGCTTCCGAGCCGTGGTGGATGTCACATTGACGCCGTTTAGGGCGATAGTTCCGCCGCTCGGTTTTGTAAGACCGGATAATGCCTCGATGAGCTCGGTCTGTCCATTGCCTTCGATTCCGGCGATGCCCACGATCTCGCCGGCCCTCACATCAAATGAAACGTCGTCAACCGCTAGTCCGTGCTTGCCTGGAACACTCAGTCCGCTAACCGAGAGAACAGCGTCTTTAGGATGCGCGTCCGTTTTTTCGACGCGAAGCAGCACGTCGCGTCCAACGATCATTCGGGCAAGGTCTTTTGCATTCGTCTCGGATGTCTTTACATTTCCGACGACCTTACCGTCGCGCATGACGGTCACATCGTCGGATATCGCGAGAACTTCATCGAGCTTGTGCGTGATAATGATGATCGTTCTACCTTGCTCCTTCATTCTGCGAAGGATCGCAAAAAACTCATCGACTTCCTGAGGCGAGAGCACAGCCGTCGGCTCATCCAGGATCAGAAGCTCAGCCTTGCGATACAGCGCCTTTAGAAGCTCGACCCGCTGCTGTTGACCTACAGACAGATCCTCAATATACGCGGTCGGGTTTATATTGAGCTTGAGTTCATCCGAAAGCGCCTTGATCTCTTTATTGGCCTTGTCAAGATCAAGATTGATGGGTGACCCGGTCTCAGCGCCAAGTACGATATTCTCGGCAACTGTCATGGTATCTACCAGCATGAAATGCTGATGGACCATCCCGATGCCAAGTGCAATTGCATCGTGCGGCCCACGAATATTGACCTCATTCCCGTCGACATAGATCTCGCCGCTGTCGGCGTTATAAAAGCCATACGCGATTCGCATGACCGTCGATTTGCCCGCTCCATTTTCGCCGACGATCGCGTGGATGGTCCCCTTAGTGACGGAGATGGAAACATCGTTGTTCGCGGTAACGTCGCCAAAGGTCTTTGTAATGTTCTTGAGTTCCAGCATGACTATTTCGCCATAGCGTTCGTGACAGTTATTTGTTTCGCGATGATCTTCTGTTTGGCGTCTTCTACCTTTTTCAAGACGTCGTCCGGGATCAGACCTTTGTTATTGTCGTCCATGGCATAAGCCACGCCGTCTTTATCGAGTCCAAAATCAATGATGTCACCGCTAAACTTACCGGCTAGAACGTCTTTCACGACCGCGTAAACCGCGTTATCAACTCGCTTTACCATCGACGTCAACACAAATCCGGGCTTGACCATGTTCTGGTTAGAATCGACGCCGATAACGAATTTGCGAGCCTCCCCCGTTTGTGGATCTCTGCCGAACTGTTCCACGGCGTCGAAGGCGCCTAGCCCCGAATTGCCGGCCGCTGTAAAGATGACGTCTGCACCCTTATCGATCTGGGCAAGCGAAAGCTCCTTGCCCTTGCCAGGGTTATTCCATGCCGCATCGGTCACACCAACGTAGTTCTGCACAACAGTGATCTTTGGGTTGACCGAGCGTGCTCCTTCTTCGTAACCGGTTTCGAATTTGTGGATCAGCGGAATATCCATGCCTCCCACAAAGCCGAGCACTCCGGACTTGGACTTTGCCGCCGCGATCATACCAACCAGGTAGGAACCCTCATGTTCACGGAAGACAAGCGATTCGACATTCGGGACCGGCTTGCCGTCCTTGTCGGTAATAACGCCGTCGACGATCGCGAATTTGATGTTGGGATAGTCGGCAGCGACCTTTTGCATAATGGGTCCCTGTGCGAATCCAACGCCGAAGATAAGGTCAAAATTCTTCTCAGCAAATGCCCGCATAGCGGGCTCGATGGATGTTGGATTGCCTGGCTCGACATCATAGAGGCAAATGTCCAGATCCTTCTGAGCGCGTTTTACGCCCTCCCACGCGGCAGCGTTGAACGACCGATCATTCTTCCCACCTATATCGAAGACGATCCCGACGCGGATCTTACAGCCCTCTCGACGAGCTTCGGCTTGCCGATTGCACGAGACGCCGAAAAAGCCGCAGATGACGATGAGCAGTGTCGCGAAAATCAGAGAAGAATACCGCATGTCTAAATTACCGCCTGTATCAGTTTCCGTTGTTTGGGGACTTCATCGCTAATTGTATATGCATCGCGCAGATTTGCGCTAACAAGTTCGGCCTGCTTACGGTTTCGGCAATAAAGTACGCCGAGCTCGTCACCTTTTCGGACCTTATCTCCAAGTTTTTTGATGCAGGCATAGCCAACGGCGTGGTCGATACCGTCCTCCGCCTTGATGCGCCCGCCGCCAATATCGGAAACGGCCCGGCCAACAGCGAATGTATCGATCTTTGAGATAGACCCTGTTTTTTCGACGATAATGGGGATCTCCTTCAGCCCTTTTGCCAACAGCCGGTCAGGCCTGTCGCAAATGCGGGGATCGCCGCCCTGGAGCTCGATATTTTGACGGAAACGGTCAAGTGCCGAGCCGCCATTGAGGACGCGATCGATCACGGCCCGCGCTCTTGAGTGGGTTTTCTCAAGGCCGCTTTGAACGAGCATGCTCGCAGTGAGTTCTACGGACAGCTCACGAGACGGAAGCATAGAGTTTTCGGGCTCTCCCCGAAGGATCTTTAGACACTCATAGACTTCGAGTGCATTTCCCACGAATTTCCCAAGCGGCTGACTCATGTCCGTGATCAGTGCCTCGGTTTTTACACCAAAGGAGCGTCCTGCCTGGCAAAGAGCGCCGGCGAGTTCCTTTGATTTCTTCAGATCCTGGATGAATGCGCCGGAGCCGGTCTTGACGTCGAGCGTGAGCACGTCGAGCCCCTCCGCCAGCTTTTTGGACATGATCGAGGCGACGATCAAAGGAATATACGGCACCGTTGCAGTCGCGTCGCGAAGCGCGTAGAGCTTCTTATCGGCGGGGGCCACCTGCTTTGTCTGACCAATTAGCCCAAAACCGCATGATCTCATCACAGCCTTCAGCCTGGAGAGCGGCAGGTTTACCTTGTAGCCCGGAATCGATTCCAGCTTGTCGAGGGTGCCGCCCGTGTGCCCCAATCCACGGCCTGAGACCATTGGTACAGCGAGCCCGCAGGCTGCCGCGACAGGTGCGATGATGAGAGAGGTCTTATCGCCGACGCCCCCTGTCGAGTGTTTGTCAGCTTTTGGTGCATCGATATCCGAGAAATCCATGATCGTTCCCGAATGGAGCATCGCATCGGTGATCGACCGCTGTTCCCCCGGATCCAGCCCGTTGATGAACATCGCCATTACGAGCGCAGTGATCTGGTAATCGGCCCAACTGCCGTCCGTAACGCCTTGAATAAAAAGGCGCATTTCGGCATCGGACAACTTTCCGCCGTCGCGTTTTTTGGCAATAAGTTCCTGTGGACGCATCGGGTTATTTTACCGCAGACGTCCGAGAATGAAGGAAGGGGCTATTCTTTTGTTACAAGCACTACAACTTGTGAGCTGACGGCACGGCGCTCGCCGATGGCGTCGACGCCTTCGCCGGTCTTGGCTTTGACGGAGATGCACGACTTGTCGATGTCGAGGACAGTGGCGAGGTTCTCGCGCATCTGGTCGATATACTCGCGGAGCTTTGGTTTCTCCAGGTGGACGACAGCGTCGAGGTTTCGGACCGAATAACCCCTTTGCCTGATCAGACCGACAGCATAGAGGAGAAACTCTGAACTCTCCGCATTGCGCCAACGCTCCTCGTCATTGGGAAAGTGCGCGCCGAGATCGCCGAGTGCGAGCGAGCCAAGAACAGCGTCAGCCGCCGCATGCATGAGGACGTCGGCGTCGGAGTGTCCCTCGGCACCGAGGTCGGACGGTATCTCGACCCCGCCAATGACGAGTCGGCAGCCGGGAACAAGTCGGTGGATGTCTGTGCCGAAGCCTATGCGCATGTCCGTGGTCGGTGGTCAGTGGCCGGTGATCAGTAATACCTCGGCAAGCGCGAGGTCCTCGGGCCGCGTGACCTTTATATTACGCGTACTGCCTTCGACCACGGTAACCGGAATACCGAGCCGCTCGACGAGCATTGATTCGTCGGTGATCGTCTCGTCAGTCCCGACCCCGGCGAGCGCCTGCTTGAGGATATTAGCCCTAAAAGCCTGCGGCGTCACTGCCCTTCGCAGGGCATCCCGATCGACGGTCGCGGCGATCGTGCCGTCGAGCACTGATTTGATCGTATCGTTGACCTCGACACAGAGGCACGCTGCTCCCGTTTCTGCCGCCGCCTGAATTGTTCGCGTTATCTCGTCTCCTGTAACGAGTGGCCGAGCCCCGTCGTGCACCGCGATAATGTCATTTGGCTCGGGCGCGGCTGCAGCAATTCCGTTTCGGACCGAGTCCGCACGCGTGGCGCCGCCGGCCGCGATCTTCAAAGGTTTGCCGCAGTCGATATCGCGACGAATCTCTTCAAATACATTTCGGCCATCCTCGGAAAGTACCAGGACGATCTGATCAACTAGGTCACACTCCGCGAATGCACCAAGCGTATAAGCGATCAACGGCTTTCCATTGATCCGTGCGAACTGCTTTGGCGTGTCTTTGGAAAATCTCGAGCCCGTGCCTGCGGCGACTATAATGGCGATGTTCATATGAGCCAACTAAAGTTGGAACTCAAAACCCTAGTCGAGCTCTTCGATGATGGTGTTCTGCCGAAGCTCGCGGGTCGCCTTGCGAAAGCCCAGCGATCGCGAGTCGTGCAGTGAAAATGAGGTCTCGGTCGTCGTCGCTGCGACGGAGGCCGACTGCTGTGTCGTGTGCGTTTGAGCCGCCTCTTCCTTCTCTTCCCACAATCGTCCAAAGATCATCTTGCCCGCTGTGGTCTGCAGAACGCTGGTGACGGAGATATCGGCCGTCTTGCCTATCAAACGCCGGGCGTTGTCAACGACAACCATCGTTCCGTCGTCGAGGTAAGCCACCCCCTGGTTATATTCGCGGCCCTCCTTAAGAATGAAGACACGCATCGCCTCACCTGGCAGAACGACCGGTTTGAGCGCGTTAGCCAGTTCGTTAATGTTCAAAACCTCAACTCCCCGAAGCTGCGCGACCTTGTTCAGATTGAAATCGTTGGTAACGATCACGGCGTCGAGCTGCATACCAAGCTCGATCAACTTGAGGTCCACTTCCTTCACCGCCGGGAAATCAGTCTCGACGATCTGGATGTCTAATTTACTGTTGTTCCGAAGCCGCTGGAGCATATCGAGCCCGCGGCGGCCACGCTGACGTTTTGACGAATCCGCGGAATCGGCAACCTGCTGCAACTCGGTCAAAATGAAATTGGGGATTATAAGAGAGCCGCCCAGAAAACCTGTTTCCGCCACGTCGGCAATACGACCGTCGATGATGACGCTCGTATCGAGGACCTTGTAGTCGCGTTTTGCGCTTTTATCACTGAAAATGCCCCCAAGAGCGGAGAGATCCAGGTAGTCGCCCTTCGCGGCACCGACCATGAGGCCCACGTAGCCCATGAAGAAGGCGAGAGCTATGGTAAGAAAGGTCTGCATTTCCGCCGAAACGGCCGCTTCTTTTTGAATGGAGATCAAAACGCCGATCAGAAAAGCGCCGCTGATGCCCAAAATGGAGCCAACCGCAGCCCCGATCAGAGTCTTCAAGGAAGCCCGGCGCACCCTCATTTCAAAGCCGATGATGATCAACGCAACCATAGCCCCCAGAGCTGCTGAAAAAATCCGTCGCATCTCCTCACTACCAAGGGCGGTAAGTCCGAACCGCTGAGAGCGCTCAAACGGATTCAGCAGGTAGCCGAGCAATATCAATAGCCCGACAAATGCGATCCTCAGAATGAGCACATCTAATTTCATCGTCAGAATTTTAACACGAAAGTCCTGTCGGTGTAAGACTTACGATAGCTGTCGTTTTCCACAAGCCGCTCGCTATTGTATGCTTGGATTCCTGATAAATGCCTAAAATACCCAGATCCGTTTACGTTTGCCAAAGCTGCGGCTCACAATCGCGAAAGTGGCTCGGCCAGTGCCCGGATTGCCGGGAGTGGAACACGTTCGTCGAGGAAAGGTTCCGTGGAACTCCTAAGAGTAACGGGGGTTCGAGCGCTTACATAGGCTGTCGCGCCGCAGAATCGGTGCTGTACGGCGATATTGAGGCCCAGGATGATGACAGAACCCTGTCGGGAATCGAGGAAATGGACCGGGTACTCGGCGGCGGCATCGTAGCGGGCTCTCTTGTCCTGATCGGTGGCGCCCCCGGAATCGGGAAGTCTACGATCGTGATCCAAATAGCGGACCGGCTCGCACGCAGCGGAACCAAAGTTCTTTATGTCTCGGGTGAAGAATCTGAGCGTCAGATCAAGATGCGCGGGGAGCGACTTGGTGTAAATGCTGAGGATCTCTATTTGCTGCCCGAAACGAACTTGCAGGCCATTCTGGCCGAAACGGGGAAGCTTAGTCCCGGGTTTGTGATAGTTGACTCCATCCAAACGATCTACAGTGAGCAGGTCGAATCAGCCCCAGGCAGCGTTTCGCAGGTGCGTGACGTCGCCGCGCAGTTCATGATGTTTGCCAAGCAAACGGCGACGCCAGTTTTTTTGACCGGACACGTGACAAAAGAAGGCTCGATAGCCGGTCCGAAGACCCTGGAGCACATCGTGGACACGGTCCTGTATTTTGAAGGGGATAGACATCACAATCACCGCATAATCCGCGCGACTAAGAACCGCTTTGGAGCGGCGAATGAGATCGGCGTTTTCGAAATGACCAACTCGGGCCTCGTTGCCGTCGGAAATCCGTCAGAGTTGTTTCTGCAAGAGCGGCCCGAGAACGCGACTGGCTCAGTTGTCACCGTCTGCATGGAGGGGACACGTCCAATGCTTGTGGAGATCCAGGCGCTGGTGAGTGGTACGAAATTCGGCTCTGGCCGCAGGATGACGCAGGGATTTGATCAAAACCGCGCTTCTCTTTTGATCGCCGTGCTCGAAAAGCGACTGGGATTCCAACTCGCTGGAGATGACGTGTTCATCAATGTCGCGGGCGGAATGGAGATCGACGAGCCCGCGGCGGACCTAGGTGTTGTCGCCGCCATCGCCTCGAGCTTTCGCAACCTGCAAGTGCCCCCCGATACGGCGGTGTTTGGCGAAGTCGGACTCACGGGCGAGGTCCGGGGTGTCCTCCAGGCTCAGACTCGGGCGCGAGAGGCGCAGACCTTGGGGTTCACGAGATTGATCCTTCCGGAATCAAATAAGAAGGGACTCGACAAACTGCTCGGAATGAGAGTTGTGGGCGTTAAGAATCTTGACCAAGCGCTCGACGAGCTATTCTAACCCCAATCATCTACGGCCATTATCTTCTGAAGCACGGCATCGCGTTTTTGCCGAATATCGGCGATTCGTGGACCGGGATCATCGCTAACGAAAGTCGGCGGCAAGGTGAATGGATCGATCTGCAAGGGTACGCCCTCTTGCTCGAGCTTATGCGCGATGATCTTCGAGATCAACTCCTGCTCGAACTTACAGAGATTGATGAATTTGACCCCGATACCGGTGTGATCAAAACGGTACAAGGCCTTGCACTGCAGAGGCAGGTAGTTACCATTGGGTAACTGGATCTCCATCCGGAACTCGTCGCCAACGAAAATATTCTCCTCCCAGCCCGTAAAGCATCCGCCGACACTTATCTGCTGCAAGACCGTCTCCTGCTTCTCGCCGAACTTGCCGAATATCACCGCAGGGATATCCAGGGAAAATCTAATATGCTGTCTTTGATTTATCGACATTTGTCTTGATGCGGAGACAAGCACAAAA
>JAFAOW010000029.1 GCA_019247455.1 Acidobacteriota bacterium
GGGTCCGTTCGCAAGCTTTACCGGCAAGGTCGAGGAGGTCAATGAGGACAAGGCTCTTCTGAAGGTATCGATCACTATTTTTGGCCGCTCGACCCCGTACGAATTGAGTTTCCTCGAGGTGGAAAAGGTCACCTTTGCAGAGGAAGAGTAACGTCGGAACGCAGGCTGCCAGCCTGCGATTGAAGAGTTGAAATGAGGACATCCCCGATAAGAACATCGGGGTCGTAAATCGAAAATAAGGAGTGACGCAGGCTGGCAGCCTGCGTTCCGACAGAATGGCAAAGAAGATAGAAGGTTATATCAAACTGCAGATTCCCGCCGGCAAGGCAAACCCGGCGCCGCCTATCGGTCCTGCTTTGGGGCAGCACGGCGTGAATATCATGGAATTCTGCAAGGCTTTTAACGCAAAAACGCAAAACGACGACCCGGATATGAAGATCCCCGTCGTGATCACCGTTTATGCGGATCGCTCATTCACATTCGAGACGAAAACACCGCCTGCAGCAGATCTTTTGAGGAAGGCAGCAGGCATTGCAAAGGGTTCGGGCAAGCCGAACAAGGAAAAGATCGGTTCGATCTCCAAGGCTAAGATCGAGGAGATCGCACAGAAGAAGATGCAGGACCTCAACACAACGAACCTCGCTTCAGCAATGAAGACGATCGAGGGCACGGCGCGTTCGATGGGACTGACAATTGAATAGTAGGCTCCATGAGGACCTATGTGTCCTATGTGACCTATGAGGGAGGCGATCGTTGAATCGCCGCTAATACCTGGAGGTAAAATGAAAAGAGGCAAGAAATATCTTGCCGCTCTCGATAAGATCGAGGTCGGTAAGAAGCACACACTCGACGAGGCGGTCTCAAAACTGAAAGAGATCGCATTCGCCAAATTCGACGAAACAGTTGAACTGACGATGTGGCTGGGCGTGGATCCGCGTAAAGCGGACCAACTCGTTCGGGGAACGATCGTGCTTCCTCACGGTCTGGGCGGCGCCGCCAAGAAGGTCGTGGTTGTCGCCCAGGGCGACAAGATCAAGGAGGCGCAGGACGCCGGTGCCGATTTTGCGGGCGGCGATGACATAGTCGAAAAGATCAAAGGCGGCTGGCTAGATTTTGACGCATTGATCGCAACGCCCGACATGATGGGCAAGGTAGGCCAATTGGGCAAGGTCCTGGGGCCCCGCGGGTTGATGCCGAATCCCAAGACCGGCACGGTCACTATGGACGTCAAGACCGCTATCGAGGAGACCAAGGCCGGTAAGGTCGAGTACCGCGTCGACAAGACGGGCGTTATTCACTCGCCGGTCGGTAAGGTGTCATTCGATCAGGCGAAACTAGCTGAGAATACACGCGTTCTTATTAATGCGGTGATGAAGGCAAAGCCGACAACCGCAAAAGGCCGCTATCTGAAAAAGATCAATCTAGCGGCGACGATGAGCCCCGGCGTTCTGCTCGACGAGCTTGCGTACGTTTAAGGAGTGAGGGAGTAACGAAATGAAATCAAGAGAAACAAAAGCACAAGATCTAGCTGCCCTCACCGAGTCGCTTGCGAGCTCTAAGTCTGCGATGGTCGTTAGCTTCTCCGGGCTGACTGTCGGTAAGGACCAGGAGTTTCGCAACAGTATTCGTGAGGCAGGCGCAAAATACCAGGTCGTCAAGAACACACTCGCCCGGATCGCGGTCAAGGGAACGCAGTTCGAGGACGTCAGCGATTCGCTAAAAGGAGTGACCGCTATTGCGTGGACCGACGACGACCCGGTTGTCCTTTCGAAAGCGATCTCGAAGTTCATGAAGGACAACGCCGATATCTACACGTTCAAGACAGGCGTCGTGGACGGCAAGCTCGTTGACCTTCAGCAGCTCGGAGTTATTGCAAGCCTTCCGTCAAAAGAGGAGCTTATCTCGAAGCTGCTTTACGTCCTGAACGCACAGGCCCAGCGAATCGTCACCGTTATCAACGCGGTGCCGCGGAACCTGGCGGTTGTGGTTGACCAGATAGGTAAGCAGGAAGGGCGTGCACCAGGTTCACCCGCTGCCGAGGCCTCTCCGGCGGAAGAAGCGAAGGCAACGGATGCGGCCCCTGCCGGGGAAGCTCCAGCCGACGCCCCGACCGAGGCTACGGAAGAGGCAGTCGCGGCGGCGGCGGATGATGCCGCAGAGACAGTTGTTGAGGAGGCTCCGGCCGAAGAGCCGGCAGCAGAATAAAAGTTTGTTTGGAGTGCGCGATCTATCGCGTACTAACGCCAATCGTACGCGATAAATCGCGCACTCCGAACTTAAGAGCCGTACCAAGGAAAACGGGCCTTGTGATTTGTCAGGTCACGCGGGCTTCGGACAAGAAGAGCAGGTGATGCAACCCCGCTAATCGAGTCCCTGGGTTCTAGCGGCAAACACGAGTGGATCGTGGATCGAAAATAGTAAATAGAGAAACCTATTTACGATTCACCATTTGCGATTTACTAAGTACAGAACCCTAAATAGGAGAAAAGGTAAAATCATGGCAGTTACAAAAGCTGATGTAGTTGAGTATTTGAAGGGAATGTCGCTTCTCGAAGCGTCTGAGCTGGTCAAGGAACTCGAGGAAGTATTTGGAGTTTCGGCGGCTGCTGCTGCTGCACCGATGGTGATGGCGGCTGGCGCCGGTGCCGGCGGCGGTGAGGCTGCTCCTGCTGAAGAGAAGGATTCGTTTGATGTCGTCCTCCAGTCGGCGGGCGGCAACAAGATCGCAGTCATTAAGGTGGTTCGCGAGATCGTTGCGGGTCTTGGACTCAAAGAAGCCAAGGACCTAGTCGACGGCGCTCCGAAACCGCTCAAGGAAGGCGTTTCCAAGGCAGAGGCCGAAGAGATCAAGACGAAGCTGACCGAAGCGGGCGCTACTGTCGAGGTCAAGTAGTTTTCGAAACAAGGGATCGATGATCGTGCATCGGGCTTTGCCTGGAACGATCATCGGTCCGTTAGTTTATCAAGCAGATGAGGTATTTCTCGCCGATCGCGACTCTCGCCTTAGTATTCGCTGTCCTTTTGGGTACAGCTTTCAAGTGCGGTGACCAGCGAGACGAACAGAAGCCGGCGGCCAACAACTCTCGGGCAACTCCGCAGACTGGTCCGTCCAGTTCTGGGTTGAAACTCGGCGAGTATGCCTGCTACGGGAACGGCGGGCTGCTTATCGGCCTTGGTTTCAAGGTCCTTTCCGGTGGTCGGTATACAGACCTCGACGGCAAGGGATCGGGAAGTTTTTCGATCTCCGGCGACACTGTCGAATTTGACGGCGGCCATCTGGATGGGCAGGTCGGAAGGAACCTTCATGACTACAAGTTCAGCATTAAGCAGGCAGACTGCGAGCCGTTTTCCTAGAGTGGGCCTCCCCGCTTGCGTTCATGCTTTAGAGCTGATAAGCTAATAGGTTCGCGCTTCTACCTAATTTTCAGGAGTGTGAAGTTCGGTTTTTCGGGGGTTGGGTATCGATCGGCCTAAGTCGTTCATTCCCTGGGTTTTAACGCGATAGACGAGTCGCAAACGAGTGGAGAGTGGGTGCTCTTTTTGGCACGCCCGTACAATCCGGTCAAACAGCGAAAACTGCTGAAAAAGCGGTCTGGGTAGAGTTTACCCTCGGCCGCGTTTGTCGTCTTTTCGCGGAAAGCGATCTTTGGGAAGCTTTTGTTGCCACAAATCGTAACAGCAAGCTTTTCAAAAATCAACACGTTTTTTATTGCCGCTATCAATCATATGATCAACAATCCTCTTCAAAGCAGCTCAAACGGACTAGGCCGTCGCACCAGCCAGTCACCTGAGCGCGTGGATTTTTCAAAGATCTACACGTCGGCCCAGATCCCGAATCTTATCGAGGTCCAGCGTGAGTCTTACAACCGCTTCCTTCAGATGGACCTGATCCCTGAGGAACGGGATTACATAGGTCTTCAATCGGTTTTCTCATCGATCTTTCCGGTTTCGGATTTTCGCGAGACGGCCACTCTCGAATACGTCGAGTATCAGATCGGCAACTGGCAGTGCAAATGCGGCAACCTTGAGGGCCTCGAGCACCTGCGTGCAAATTGTAAGAACTGCTCGGCGAAGATAAAGGTCGATCCTTTCAACCCAGCTGAAGTGCTGTGTACCAACTGCGGCACGTTCAACGCCGTTCGCCCGAATCTGTGCAACAACTGCGGTGAGCCGGTAGGCCTCAAGCATAAGCACGATCAGCAGGAGTGCCAAGAGCGCGGAATGTCGTACAGCGTTCCGCTCAAGGTGAAGATCCGTTTGACCGTTTACGACAAGGACCCCGAGACCAATGTTGCTACCGTCCGCGACATAAAGGAAGAGGACGTCTTCTTCGGCGAGATCCCTCTGATGACCGACAACGGTACCTTCATTATCAATGGTACCGAGCGCGTCATCGTGTCGCAGCTTCATCGCAGCCCTGGCGTTTTCTTTAAGGGCGATCGCGACGAATATCTGGCGAAGATCATCCCTTATCGCGGCTCGTGGGTGGAATTTGAGTACGACGCTAAGGGCATTCTTCACGCTCGCCTCGGCAAGCGCAAGATCGTTGCCTCGGTGTTTCTGCGTGCACTCGGCCTGTGGCTCAATCCGCAGATCGATATGAAGACCGTTTCGGACAGCATCCTTGAGGAAGTTGTCAAGAACGCTGAATACTCCGACGCCCAGATACTGAAACTCTTCTATGTGACGGACCATGTCGAGGTCGAGAAGGGCAAGTTTTACCTCACCGTCTCTGAGAGCGGCGACACTCATCTTGCCGGAATGCGTGCCGAGGAGGACATCAAAGATAGGCGCGAAGAGATCACGCGAAAAGGCAAAAAGGTCACAAAGTCCGCCATAGCCGATCTTCGGCGCCTTAAAAAGGCACGAGTTCAGATCAATCCGTCAGATCTCGAAGGAGCTTTCGCTCTGGAGGACGTAATTAATACCGAGACCGGTGAAGTGATAGTCGAGTCGAATACGGAGATCGTCGCCGGCAAGTTACAGCAGATCGTTGAGGAGGGCGTTGGGTCATTTGCAGTGTTCTTCCCTCAGCGTGACATCATCGGCGAGGTCATTTCGGCAACTCTCAAGAAGGACCCGATCTCGAAACCCGTGGACGCGTTGCTTGAGATCTACCGCAAAATGCGTCCGGGAGATCCGCCGACTGTTCCTACGGCGTATCGTCTGCTTGAGGGAATGTTCTTCGACACGCGCAGGTTTGACCTGTCACGCGTCGGCCGTCTTAAGTTCAACATCAAGATGGGCCGCCCCGATAAGGACCGAATAACCGATCCGCTTCTCGCTCCGACGGACTTCATCGAGGTCGTTAATTACCTGCTTCGGATGAAGAGGGACAGCGAGAATTATTTCCAGGACGACATCGATCACCTTGGGAACCGCCGCGTTCGAGCGGTTGGCGAGCTGCTTGAAAATCAGTTCCGGATCGGCCTTGAGCGCATGGAGCGGGCCATCAAAGAAAAGATGTCCATCCAGCAGGACATGTTCACGACGATGCCGCGAGATCTCGTCAATGCGAAGCCGGTGACGGCGGCGGTTCGCGAGTTCTTTGGCTCGTCGCAGCTATCGCAGTTCATGGACCAGACGAATCCTTTGTCCGAGATCACGCACAAGCGTCGTCTTTCCGCACTGGGACCGGGCGGCCTTTCGCGAGAGCGTGCAGGATTCGAGGTCCGCGACGTGCATCCCACGCACTACGGCCGCATCTGCCCGATCGAGACGCCGGAAGGTCCGAACATTGGTCTTATCTCGTCGCTCTCGTGCTTTGCGAGGATCAACGAATTCGGTTTCATCGAGTCGCCCTACCGAAAGGTTGAGGAAGGCCGCGTGATCGAGTACGTCAAGGTCTCAAACGGCGGCGATACCAAATTCAAGCCCGGCGACCACGTGCCGCTAGAGCAGGTTGAGAATGCCAATAAACGCATTAAGGACGGCAAGAAGGCTGAATTTGAGCCGTGGCCGTTCTATCTGACCGCTTGGGAAGAGGACCGCTACATAATCGGTCAAGCCAACCTCGAGCTCGATGCGAAGGGCAACTTTGTCAACGAGCGCAACGCGGCGCGGCAAAAGGGCGAGTTCATCACCGCTGACCGCATGGAGATCCAGTATATGGACGTCTCACCGAAGCAGCTTGTTTCGGTGGCGGCCTCGCTGATCCCCTTCCTCGAGAACGACGACGCTAACCGTGCTCTTATGGGTTCGAACATGCAGCGTCAGTCTGTTCCGCTTCTTCGTGCAGAGTCGCCGTATGTCGGCACCGGTATGGAGAAGATCGCTGCCCGCGACTCCGGCGCTGTCGTCATCGCGAAACGCGACGGCGTTGTCGACTATGTCGATTCCGAGCGCATTATTGTAAAGGCCGACCATCAGGTCGACGGCACCATCTCCCGCGAGGTAACGGCTGACATTTATTCGCTGGTCAAGTTCAAGCGTTCGAACCAGAATACCTGCATCAACCAGCGTGCGATCGTCGCTGTAGGCGAGCGCGTAAAGAAGGGTCAGGTAATCGCGGACGGTCCGTGTACGGACCGCGGTGAGCTCGCTCTTGGACGCAATGTCCTCGTGGCATTCATGCCTTGGCGCGGATACAACTTTGAGGACGCGATCCTCGTTTCCGAGCGACTCGTCAAGGATGACTACTACACGTCCATCCACATCGAGGAGCTTGAGATCGAGGCCCGTGATACTAAGCTCGGCCCTGAAGAGATCACTCGGGACATCCCGAATATCGGCGAGAACATGCTTCGCGATCTGGACGAGTCGGGAATCATTCGTATCGGCGCTCAGGTCAGGCCTGGCTCCGTGCTTGTCGGTAAGGTGACGCCTAAGGGCGAAACGCAGTTGACCGCGGAAGAGAAACTTCTTCGGGCCATCTTCGGCGAGAAGGCAGGCGACGTTAAGGACGCTTCGCTTACCTGTCCTCCGGGAATCGACGGGACTGTCGTCGATGTCCAGATCTTTACCCGCAAGGGCCAGGACAAGGACGAGCGTTCACTCGATATCGAGGGAATGGAGGAGGAAAGCCTTCATCGCGATCTCAACGACGAGATCCGCATCCTTGAGGAGCAGCGGGACGAGCGAATCTATGAGCTGTTTGAGGGACGCAAGCTCACAAAGGACCTGCTTGACGGCAAGGAGGTAATTCTCAAAAAGGGAACGACCCTTCACCGCGACGCACTTGCTGAGATCGACGCCAAGCTTCTCCGCAAAGCCGAGGTCGCCAGCGGCCGCATCGACACCGCGGCGGAGGTCAAGGAGTACGAACAGCGTACCGAGCGTCAGATCAACATTCTTCGCGACATCTACGACGAGAAGATCACCAAGCTCAAGCAGGGCGACGAACTGCCGCCGGGTGTTATCAAGATGGTCAAGGTCTTCGTTGCGATGAAGCGCAAGCTCAGCGTTGGCGACAAGATGGCAGGACGTCACGGCAACAAGGGCGTTATCGCCCGCATACTTCCTGAGGAAGATATGCCGTACCTGCCGGATGGAACGCCGGTCGAGATCGTCCTCAATCCGCTGGGCGTGCCATCGCGTATGAACGTCGGCCAGATCCTCGAGACACATCTCGGATGGGCTGCTCGAGTTCTTGGGCTGCACTTTGCGACGCCGGTATTCGACGGCGCGACAGAGACCGAGATCAAGGAGTATATCGGCAAGGCCAACAATGAGTATGACCGTCTCAAGCTGCCGCCGTCGGTTGGCCCCTCGGGCAAGACGCGTCTATATGACGGATTGACGGGTGAGCAGTTCGAGCAAAAGGTGACGGTGGGCTACATCTACATGCTCAAGCTCTCGCACCTAGTAGATGACAAGATCCATGCTCGCTCGATCGGACCGTACTCGCTGATCACGCAGCAGCCGCTGGGCGGTAAAGCTCAGTTCGGCGGACAGCGTTTCGGAGAGATGGAGGTCTGGGCGCTCGAGGCATACGGTGCCGCGCACATTCTGCAGGAATTGCTGACGTGCAAGTCCGACGACGTCGCGGGCCGGTCGAAGATCTACGAGACGATCGTCAAGGGCGTCTCGAATTTCGAGCCGGGCATACCTGAGTCGTTCAACGTTTTGGTCCGCGAGCTTCAAAGCTTGTGCCTTGACGTCGAGCTTATCCAGGAAGACCAGATCGATCCGGAAGAGGTCGTCGCAGGCGTAGATGCCCTCGTAGGTGTTGATTAATAACCGATGAACTGGTTTCGCATAGTTGGAGTTTTGGCCGCGCTTTGGGGAGCAGGAGTGCTCATCTCTTGGGTACTCCGACCACGCAGCGGGGCGACCGGCGCGGGCGCTGCAGGTGAGTACACCGGTTTGGTGCTCGGTCTATTATTGCTCGGTGCGGGTTTGTATGCCGCAGTCACAGGTGGACGTAAACCAAAAGAGACGGCTCTGCCGGAGATAGATTCTAAAAAATAATGTTTCGATTTCATAACGATAACAAAACGCAGTTGACCACAAATTACGAGGCGATCCGCATTAGCCTCGCAAGCCCTGAAAAGATCCGCTCGTGGTCGCACGGCGAGGTCACAAAGCCTGAAACGATCAACTACCGCACCTTCAAGCCGGAGCGTGACGGGCTGTTCTGTGCCCGGATCTTTGGTCCGGTGGCGGACTGGGAGTGTCTCTGCGGCAAGTACAAGCGGATGAAACACCGCGGCGTCATCTGCGACAAATGCGGCGTCGAGGTAACTCAATCCAAGGTGCGCCGTGAGCGGCTCGGGCATATCGAGCTCGCGAGCCCATGCTCACACGTATGGTTCTTTAAAGGCCTGCCTTCGCGCATCGGCCACCTTCTAGACATCACGCTGCGTGATCTCGAGAAGATCCTTTACTTTGAGACCTACATCGTCATCGACGAAGGTGATGTACCTGATCTCAAGCAAAAGGACCTGCTCACCGACGAGCGTTTCCGCGAGTTGTCGCGTGACTATCCGAATGGCTTCGTCGCCAAGATGGGTGCGGAGGCCATCAAGGACCTTCTACAGACGATCGACGTCGCAGAGCTGGTCGAAGAGCTTCGCCAAAGGATGCGCGACGAGACCTCGCAGCAGAAGAAGCTCAAGTATTCGAAACGCCTCAAGGTCGCCAACTCGTTCCTTCGCTCGGGAAATAATCCGATGTGGATGATCCTCGATGTGATCCCCGTGATCCCGCCGGAGCTTAGACCACTGGTGCCTCTAGATGGCGGACGCTTTGCGACCTCTGATCTTAACGATCTTTATCGCCGCGTTATCAACCGCAACAACCGCCTTAAGAAGCTCATCGAGCTGCGAGCACCTGAGGTGATCGTCCGCAATGAGAAGCGCATGCTTCAGGAAGCGGTCGATGCACTGTTTGATAATGGCCGTCGCGGCCGCGTGCTTCGCGGCGCGAACAACCGTCCGCTGAAGTCGCTGTCTGGAACGTTAAAGGGAAAGCAGGGACGCTTCCGTCAAAACCTGCTGGGTAAGCGGGTCGACTATTCCGGCCGTTCAGTTATCGTCGTCGGCCCCGAATTGAAGCTTCATCAGTGCGGCCTGCCGAAGAAGATGGCCCTGGAACTCTTTAAGCCATTCATTTACAACAAGTTGGAGAAAGACCAGCATGCGGCGACGATCAAGCAGGCCCGTGAAATGGTCGAGCGTCAGGAGCCGATCGTGTGGGACATTCTCGAGGAGGTCATTCGCGAGCATCCGGTGCTTTTGAACCGTGCGCCGACGCTTCACCGCCTCGGCATCCAGGCATTCGAACCGGTGCTTGTCGAGGGTAAGGCGATCAAGATCCACCCGCTGGTTTGTACGGCTTTCAACGCCGACTTCGACGGCGACCAGATGGCAGTGCACATTCCGCTGTCGGCTGAAGCGCAGATCGAAGCTTCCGTCCTGATGCTCGCGTCGAACAATCTTTTGTCGCCCGCTTCGGGTCAACCTATCGCGGTGCCTTCTCAGGACATCGTGCTTGGCTGTTATTACCTGACGCTGGCGCGCGACGGGATGAAGGGTGAGGGAAAGGCGTTTGCATCCATCGACGACGTTTTGCTCGCCCTCGACGCAGGTCTCGTAGAGACCCAGTCGAAGATCAAGCTACGGTGGAAAGGCGATCTTATCGATCTCACCGTTGAGCACAACAATCAGGACGTGATGCGTGCCCTCATCCGCGAGAATGTCGATCAGGTCATCGACACGACAGTCGGCCGTGTGATCTTCAACGAGCGTCTGACGCGTGACGGCCTCCCGTTCGTTAACGGCGTTCTGAAGAAGAAGGGCTTGCAGTCGCTAGTGACATTCAGCCATCTAAAGCTGGGTCACGAGAGCACGGTCGCTCTACTTGACGACCTTAAGGCGATGGGCTTCCTGCACGCGACGAAGGCCGGCGTCTCGATCGGTATCGACGACATGGTCACGCCGTCGTCGAAGAAAGGCATTATCGATAAGGCTCTCAAAGAGGTCGAGAAGCTACGCAAGCAGTACGAGGAAGCGACGATGACCGACCTTGAGCGCACCAACAAGGTGACCGCTATTTGGTCGGACGTTACCGACCACGTTGCGAAGGAAATGTTCGCGGCGATGAATAAGCGTGAAAAGGAACGCAAGGAACTGAACCCGATCCTCGTCATGGCCGATTCCGGTGCCCGAGGTTCCGAGGCTCAGATCCGTCAGCTCGCCGGTATGCGTGGCCTAATGGCCAAACCGTCTGGCGAGATCATCGAGAATCCCATCTTAGCGAACTTCCGCGAGGGATTGGACGTCCTGCAGTACTTTATCTCGACGCACGGTGCGCGTAAGGGTCTGGCCGACACGGCTCTCAAAACGGCCGATTCGGGCTACCTGACCCGCCGACTCGTCGATGTAGCTCAGGACGTGATCGTTTCCGAAGAGGATTGCGGCACGCTTCGAGGCGTGTGGGCCGAGGCGATCATTCGCAACGGTGAGGAGGTCGAATCTCTCCGCGACCGCATCGTCGGATGTACCTCGCTTGACGACATCATCGATCCGGTCGATAACACGGTCATCGTCAAGGCTAATGTCGAGATCGATGAGGACCTCGGTGCTGCTGTGCAGTTGTCCGGTCTTCAAAAGGTACGCGTTCGCTCTGCCCTTACTTGCGAATCGCGTCGCGGCGTTTGCGTGAAATGCTACGGCCGCAATCTTGCGACCGGCAACACGGTGGAGATCGGTGAGGCTGTCGGCGTTATCGCTGCTCAGTCGATCGGCGAACCGGGCACCCAGCTTACGATGCGTACGTTCCACGTCGGTGGTACGGCCCGCCTTGAGCAGGAGACCAAGCACGTCGCCGCCATGGACGGGACCGTAAAGTATCTCGGCGATACGAAGGTGATCAAGAACCGAGCGGGTGAATTTGTTTCGCTCCGCCGTCAGTCTGAGATCGCTCTTGTGGATGACCGCGGACGCGAGGTCGCTCACTACAAGGTCGTCTACGGTGCGCAGATCCATGTTAAGGACGGTCAAAAGGTCAAAGAGGACGACGTGCTCGTCACCTGGGATCCTTTCACGTTCGCCATCCTCACTGAGGAGTCGGGCAAGATCAAGTATCAGGACCTTAAGGAAGGCAAGACCGTCGAGGAAGAGATCGATAAGGTCACGGGGCAGAAGCGTCTCGTGGTCAAGGACTCGGATGAGAAGAATCAGCCGCGTCTCGAGATCCGCTCGACGACCACCAACAAGGTTCTCAAGACGTACCAGATGCCGATCCGTGCAAATCTCATCGTGGAAGATGCCGATACGGTAAAAGCCGGTGACATAATTGCGAAGATCCCGCGTGAGACCACTAAGACAAAGGACATCGTCGGCGGTCTGCCGCGTGTCGTTGAGCTTTTCGAAGCGCGGCGTCCGGGCGAGACGGCTGTCATGTCGGAGATCAATGGAACCGTGAAGTTCGGTCCCATCTCCAAGGGTAAGCGTAAGCTGATCATCGTCGGCGACGACGGTTCTGAGAGGGAATACGACATTCCTCGCGGTACGCACATCAACGTGCAGGAAGACGATCGCGTCCGTGCCGGTGAGCCTCTCATGGACGGCCCGCTCAATCCGCACGATATCCTTCGTGTTCTTGGAATGGAGGCGCTGCAGAACTACCTCGTGAACGAGATCCAGGAGGTCTATCGCCTGCAGGGTGTGAATATCAACGATAAGCACATCGAAGTGATCGTTCGCCAAATGCTTCGCTGGGTCAAGATCAAGGAGGTCGGTGATACCGAGTTTCTGCTTGAGGAACAGGTCGACCGATTCCGCTACGAGGATGAAAATCGCCGCGTCGCTGACGAAGGCGGCCAGACCTCGGTCGGCGAGCCTCTGCTTCTCGGTATTACGAAGGCGTCGCTCTCGACCGACTCGTTCATCTCGGCAGCGTCGTTCCAGGAGACGACTCGCGTCCTCACCGAGGCCGCGATCTCAGGCCGCATCGACTATCTCCGTGGGCTTAAAGAGAACGTCATCATGGGCCGGCTCATCCCGGCGGGTACCGGTATGAAATACTACCGCAACGTTAAGATCGCTTACGACGCTACTGAGAATCGCAAGATCGAGGATGAGTTCGACGAGATGACCGATTACATCCGCGGCGGATTGGAACTGCCTCTGCCGCTGCCGGATGACGACGAAGCGGATTTCGACGCCGATCTTGATGCAGACGCAGATGTTGAGGAGTTTGACATTGACGAAGCAATGAAGGTCGACGTTGATGCGGACGACGAACTCTAAACTATTTACTTAATTACCATTTACGGCCCCGGAGCTCATAGGCTTCGGGGCTTTTTTAGTGCGCAGCGCGAGCGCGATCTGCAGTACGATCAACAAAACGATCGAGATGATCAGCACGTACATTCCGGAGTGCAGGCTTCCAGATCTTTCCGAGATATAGCCTATGAGCCGTGTCGAAAGTGCTGCCCCTATCGTGCCTGCAATGAATAACGGAGTCGCTCGCCTTGAAGCGGTCGCGCCGAAGACACGTGAGAACCTGGCAACATTCGTCGGGAATATCCATGACGTACCAATGCCGGACAATACTGCTCCGACGCTAAGCAGCGGTACGTTCGGGGCCGCGAGAATGATCAGCATTCCGACGAGCACGATCAGAAGGCCCAATATCAGCATCACATTTTCGCTAAAAACGCGGAACAGTCCCGGCGCGACGCCTCTACCGATCACAAAGAACGAAAAGTAAAGGAGCGTTGGCGACAGCCATGGCAAAAGCGGTGCCCCATCGACCCTTCCTGTATATGTCGTAAGCCAGCCGCCGATCCCGCTCTCAAACCCTACGTGAATAAAGTTGAAAAGGGCGATCATCCACGCGAGCGATGTCGTCCAGATCGGTACGCGGTCTCTGATCGCTTCCTCGGCGGCGGGCGGATGCGTATTAACGCTCAGCGACGGAATGAGTGCGAGGGAAAGGATAAGGACAGGCGCGGCGAGCAGCCAGGTCGTCAGGCCTAGATGGTCGTTTCCGCTAAACGTATCTACAAAAGGTTTAGAGAGGATCGCACCCGCTCCCCAGCAAAAATTGAGCAGGCTCAGCGCGGCAGCAGTCCTTTCTCCGCTCAATTCGAGGATCACCAAATTGATCGATGGCAGCGTGAGGCCGATGCCAAGCCCGTTCACAAAAAACGCGAGGAGGCACAGATAGAAAGAGCCCACGTTCATCATTGCGAGCCCTGTTGCCATCAAGAGGCCGCCTAAAAACGCGGCTCCGATATGCCCACTTCGCCTGCCGAATCTACTTGCCCCCACCGTCCCTAAGATCGACCCCGCAAACTGAGCAGGGAAAAAATCGCTGAGCTGGAGATCGTTCAGCTCGAACCGCTTTGCCATTATCGGCAGAACTTGCCCGATCAGCACTGTGGCTATCCCCGAGAGGAAATACAGTATGTGCAGAAGTATCTTTAGATAGCGATGCTCGCGCGGCATAAAAGGCTATTTTGGCAAGTTGAGCACTAGCGTCAACCGTCCGTAGCCCCTTTGTTAGGTCTGGTGAACCAAGATCACAAAAAATCAAGACGAGGTAGATCCGTGATATCGGGAAAGCTGCGGTCAAGCGTGTGCAGGTCAGGAGGCGATCTCTGAACCGGCGGTTTAGGGGGGGAACAAACAATATTGGGGCCAAACTTCATAGATGACCCCATGTCTTGTTCAATGCTTATTGCTTCATATCGGGTTCAGGTTCGCAATTCGGGTGAGCCTAATTCGGGCCCCCAAGCGACAGGAATTTCTACGCGACGCACACTGACTCGGGGTCGGACATGTTAGGACCTCCCCGGTCCATCCTCAAATTGTCAGACAAATTGTCTGATAAATTTTATTAACTTAAACAAAAGGATAATTTGAACAATGACTAAAGAAATGCAAGAACACTTAGATGCAAGCCTCATAATCCGTCTGGCACTGTGTACGGCAGCTTTGACCCGGCGCCGTCGGAGAAGGACCGGCCGAAGTGTGCGTAACCGTTGCCGGATCGATCGTCGTATTAACTCGCAATAAATACCGCAGATTCGCTAAAATCCTATAAAGAAAGGGTAAAGCGGTACTTTTAGATGCCACTCGCACGAATCGATGAAGCCATTGCGGATATTCGCGACGGCAAAATGGTGATCGTCGTAGACGACGAGGATCGTGAGAACGAGGGTGATCTTGTGTGCGCGGCTGAGAAAGTGACGCCTGAGATCGTGAGTTTTATGGCCGTTCACGGCCGGGGCCTTATCTGTCTGCCGATGACCGAGGAGCGCTGCGACGAGCTGCATTTATTTCCTCAGTCCTCGCACAACACTTCGAGTTTCGGAACCGCGTTCACGACCTCGATCGAGGCGCGCGAGGGGGTGACTACCGGCATTTCGGCCGCCGACCGTGCAAAAACGATCTTAACGGCGGTCGATCCTGCTTCAAAACCGACCGACCTGGCGCGTCCCGGGCATGTTTTTCCCTTAAGAGCAAAGAAAGGCGGCGTCCTCGTCCGAGTCGGCCAGACCGAGGCGAGTGTCGATCTCGCTCGGTTCGCCGGATTACACCCAGCGGCGGTAATTTGCGAAATAATGAATGACGACGGCACGATGGCCCGCTTCCGCGAGCTTGAGCAGTTTGCCGCCAAACATGAATTAAGGATCGTTTCGGTCGCCGATCTTGTCCGCTATCGGGTGCAAAAGGAAACGCTCGTGAAGCGGATCGTTGAGACCGATCTCCCGACAACTTACGGGGTATTTAAGACCATTCTTTACGAGAATGTCATTAACGGCGAAACGCATCTCGCGCTTGTGCGTGGGGACGTTTCGGGTACAACTGAGCCGGTGCTGGTGCGCGTCCAAACCGAGAACGTTACATTCGCGATGTTCGGGGCCACGGTCGGCGAGGCAGCGGCGGCAATTCACTCCTCTCTCCAAAAGATCTCAGAAGCAGGCCGCGGCGTTGTGGTCTACTTAAGACAGCGGGACAATAACCTTGACCTTACCGGGCAGTTGAGGACATACGCCGTCATGCAGAATGAGGGGCTCGATATGCAGTCGGCGAGAGAGTTGACCGGTTACGGCAAGGTCCACGATCACGGTATCGGAGCGCAGATCCTAAAGGATCTCGGCGTGAGCAAGATCAGCCTGCTCTCCAACCATCCGCCGCGTGTCAATGCTCTCGACGCCTTCGGCCTTGAGATCGTCGATAACGTGAGTTTGTAAACAAGGATAACGATCGTCGATGTCGGACGAAGCAAGAGAGACAACGGAACCCACAGCAGACGGAACGCCGACACCGGCTCGGCCGCGAAGATACTTTACCGCGCGCACCGGAATGGGCATCGCGGCGGGCACCGCGATCGCGATCCTCGTCGCCGCGATACTCCTTGTGGTGATGTATCGGACGGGCACGTTCAACACATACATAAAGGCTCGCTTCGTCCAGCGAATGGCCGACATGGGCATCACGTTCGACGCAGACGCATTCACTGTGACCGCGTCGCCGCTCACCCTGCACCTTCGCAATGCGACATTTAACGACACTACGACGGGCGACAGGCTCTTCTTCATTCGCGAGGCCGATCTCACCATGTCGGTCAGGGATATGTACGCGCTGGAGCTGAGCCGCGATATTTCCATCGACACCACTGACATCAACGGCGCGGAGGTTTGGGTGAAATTCGACAAAGACGGCAGGTCGAATTTCTCAAACCTAAAAGTAGTCGAGGACCAAAAAGGCTCAGCGGTGAATTTTCGCTATGAGTCCATCAAGTTTTCTCTTGCCAACAGCGTGTTTCACTTTGGCGACCTCTCACGCAGCATCAGTGCAAATGCGAACGATGTCGTCTTCAAGTTCGAGCCGCAGGACTATACGGCCCCGGACGATCAAAAACGGTACAAGTTCGATCTCACGGCAAACAATTCCGACTTCGCCTACGAGGATAAAAAGGTTGAGAAGATCAGCGCGCATGCCATGGGTGTTGCCGATCGAATGGGAGCGGATATCACGTCGCTGGATGTTAACTCGCCGATCGGCGATTCGACCTTAAGCGGCCGCCTCACAGACTGGGCCAGTCCCAAATACGATCTCGATATCCAGACCTCGCTAGACATCACCCAGGCGGCGGGCATCTTTCAAAGCGAAACACCGCTGACCGGCGTTGGCAACTTCAAAGGTCACCTTACCGGGAACGGCGAGAATTATCACATCGAGGGCACCGCAGATAGTGAAGGTCTGAGGGCTGGGGCCGTCTATCTGAAGGGGCTCGATGTTACAGCGACCGTCTCCGGGACCAATTCGAATTACGCGGCGAGCGGGAACGCGATCGCTCAGATGCTTACCTTCGACGATTTCAAGATCGACTTCTTGAAATTGAGCGGCAACGTACGAGGAACAGGAACGGATTTCCGCTGGGTCGGTGAACTCCAGGCAGCCGCCGCGAAGACCGGCAAACTCGGGCTTGGAGGCCTCTTCCTGTCGGACGCGATGGCCGACTACAAAGACAAACAACTCGCAATGTCGGCGGGAAACGGGCGCACGCACACGTTTGATATCGGTGATACGAGATTCACGGACCTGACGGCGCGGGACCTCAAATTTACCGGAAATGGCGATAACTTTACGATCACGTCACCAAGCGCCCAGTCACGATCATTCACCACGCCGGACTACAGTCTCGATGGCGTGACCGGGAGCGACGTGCGCGTAGGCCGCCGCCCTGGCGAGACGAAGGTCGACATCACGGGCCTGCATTCCGAAACGGCCCAAATAAAAGGAAACAGGCTTAAGAACGTAACTACCGACAAATTCAATTTCACCGATCTGCCAAACTCCACCAACGTAACGGCGACCAACCTTCATGCCGACCGGCTTGAAGCTTCCGGCGCGGTCGTGAGCGGGCTTGAGGCGCCTGCTGTTGACCTAAATGACCAGGCCGGGGGAGCAATGATCGTGCATGCTGACAAGCTGCGCGTTGCGAAGATAGATACCAACTCGGCTATTATCGGCTCGCTGAATATCGGGGGCGTTCGTCTTACCATTCGCCGCGGTACTCTCGAGGCACGATCAAATGACATTGACGCCGGCGACATTGAGCTGAAGAAGACAGCTTCGATGCCTTCCGGCGGCGAACTGCAGAATGCAAAGATAGCGCACCCGGTCTATATCCTTGAACCTTCCGGGCGGTATCGTGCGACGGCCGACATGTCGATCGGCGGAGGGACGCTCGGCAGCGTCGCGCTTGGCAATGCAACCGCAAAGGTCGACGTCAACAATGACCGCGCCGCTCTGAATGAGATAACGGCGCAGGTCATGAACGGCCAATTCAACGGTAATGCCGCGATCGCACTGAGCAACCGCGGCAGCTCGAACGTTGTCGGTGACTTCTCAAACCTCGACGTAGGCAAACTGCTTACTCTCACCGGCGGGCGGGTGCTGCCCATCGACGGCCAGACGACCGGCCACGTCGACCTCACCTTCGCGGGAACAAGTTTCCGTAACGCGAGCGGCACGCTTGATGCCGATGTTGTCGCAAACGCGGGAGCGGCCGATCGCGGTCAGATACCTATCACCGGCAAGATCAAGATCTCCGGTGCCAACGGCCTTTTTAACGTGGATCTCGCCGATCTCAACTCGGCCAACAGCAAGCTATCGGCGGCAGGGCATTTCGATCTAAAGGACGACGGCTCGAATCTCACCGTTGCGTTGAGATCCACGGATGCGAGCGAGATCGACCGGCTGATCCGCGTGCTTGGCATCTCGGACACGCTCGAAGAGCAGTTGAATTCACTTGAAGTGCAGTTCGCCGGCAACCTAAATTTTGACGGCACGATCACCGGCAACCTGTCGGACCCGACAATAGAAGGTAAAGCCGCGCTCGACTCGCTGGCGATGCGGGGACGCCCCCTCGGGGCCGTGACGACGGATATTTTTGTCTCGCCGCTTGGTACCGACCTGAAGAACGGGAAACTCACCCAAGCCGACGGAGGTTCTGCCACCTTTGCTGTCAGCATGCCTCGGGGTGGTGCGAATAATACGTCCGTCGCCGCGACGCTTACGAACGTTAATGCCGGCAACTTACTCGCCGCCCTACCCATCACCCTGCCGGACCGCATTCGAGATCTCGATGGTCAAACAAGCGGGAAGGTCGACATCTCGGGCCTCCCGAATAACGCACAGGGCCAAATGGATCTCGCCGCCGCGAAGGGGACGATCGCGGGGCAGGCGTTCGACAATTTGACTGTCAGGGCCGTTTTCAGCGGCACTCTCATCACCCTCGAGAAGACCGAAATGAAGCTTGGCAGCGGCAGCTTCACCGCTTCAGGAACGTACGATCGGGCATCGAGCCAGTTCAATTTTGATCTTGGCGGGAAGGCAGTCCCTGCGCCGCTGCTCGTCGCCCTGATCCCAAACAGTGATTCGATCCCGCCGATAAAGGGCGATGTCGATTTTATGGCAAAGGCGACCGGATATTCGGACAGGCCTGCGACCTACAACTTCAACTTTGAGGGAGCGTCGCCGAATGTGCTGGTCAACGAGTCCTCCCTTGGTGAAGTACATTTCAAGGGGGTCACCGAGGGGCAGGTCCTAAAAGCAGACCTTACGGCGGGCCTCCAGGGCCGTCCTCAGACGATCAGCGCAACGCTGAACTTCGCTGACGAAGACCTGCCGTTTACGGCCGTTACCGAATTTGATCAAAGTCCACTCGAACCATTCCTGTCGTTTATTCCTCAGCTAAAAAATATCCCCATCACCGGCATGGGCACAGGGCGTATAGACTTCGGCGGGAACATATCGTCGATCGATCCGGTGACAGGCCAGCGTGTTTATGCCGGCTCGGGACTAAGCGGCACCGCGAGATTCTCCCAACTCGCAATGCAGATACAGGATACGCCGCTGTCGGCCGCAGAGCCGATCTCGATCCGCTTCAACACTCGGGAGGTTATTTTTGAGAGTGCAAAGTTCGCAGGCGGCGGATCGAATATGACGATCTCCGGCACCAAGGCATTGGTTGCCGACGCGGTCAACGATCTCAAGATCGACGGCCGCGTAAACCTCGCGCTTCTCAACCTTACGACCAAAGACACGTTCTTCGCAGGCTTCGCGGATGCGGCCATCTCCCTGACCGGACCTAATTCGGACGCGCGGCTTTCCGGCACGGCGAACGTGATAAACGGATCCGTAGCGACATTTCTTGGCTCAGACCGGTTCACTTTCGATCGCGTAAAGGCGAATGTTATCTTCACAAGCAATCAGGTCGAGGTCGAGGAAGCGAATGGCTATCTGGGCGGAGGACGGTTCACGGGATCCGGCGGCGGAACGCTCGATGGCCTCTCACTCACGGCTTTTAGATTCTCGCTCGCGGGTAACGACGTAACCGTTCCGCTTCCGAAGGATTTCATTACGACCGGTGATGCACAGCTCGAGGTGAGCGGCATTCGCCGTCAGCCGACAAATGAGCTGCAGGTCGCTGTGACCGGCCGAGTCTTCGCGCGGCGCAGCCTTTACTCGAAGGACATCGATCTTGCCAACCTCCTCAGCTCGCGCCGCGACGCGGTACTAACGTCCGGCGGCGGTGGCGGTGTCTCAACGCAATTCGACCTGGTGATCGAGGGACGCGACGCCCTGGTCGTCAAGAACAACGTTGCTGATCTCACGGCGTCGGTCTCTTTGCAGTTGACAGGCGACGCGGATAATCCACGCCTTGCCGGACGCATTACTGCAAACAGCGGTACGATCTTTTTCCGCAAGGACCGATATGTCGTTCAGCGGGGCGTGCTGGAATTTCCTCCAGAGACGTTCATCGATCCCGTGATCGACCTGCAGGCGGAGTCCGAGATCGCCGGCTACCAGATCTTTGTGAATCTATCAGGCCCGCTAAAGGATTCCGAGCAGCTAAACGCGACGCTACGCTCCAGCCCCGCGCTGCCGCAGGCAGATGTCGTATCCCTGGTAACAACAGGCAATCTTTCGAATACGAGCGGCGGCATTCCGACCCTTGCTCAGGGTGGTATCAATACCGCCGCCGAGGTGTTGACCGACGCGATCATCAACAACCCAGTACGAAAAGCGACCGACAAGCTCTTTGGCCTGAATGTTTTCGAGATCGACCCGATCATTTCCGGCTCGCAGGTCAACGCTTCGGCGAGGCTAACTGTCGGGAGGCAGATCAATAATAATCTTCGAGTTACGTATTCGACGAATCTTTCGCAGGACCAGAATCAGGTCCTCGCACTGGAATATAGAGTGTCGAATAAGCTCTCTTTCGTTGCGCAGTACGAACAGCGCAGCTTGAGCAACGTAACGAAAAATCGAGACAACTTTAGCTTCGAGGTCAGATTTCGCAAGCGATTCTAGATAACGACGATATTTTGATCATTAAGGGGCCATCACGGGAGAAGATACGAGCGGTACGAATGCCGCTTCTCTTGTTTGTTGTTTTCCTGATGGGATCTACGGCTTTTGGTCAAGAACAGCTTGACGGGCGCCGGATAGCGAGGATCGATATCGTACTTGTCGGAGCGACAGCTTCCAATGCGGCCGCGGCGGAGCAGTATCGCATTATCGCCGCTGATAATATTGGGCCTACCTATCACGCGCCGCGCGTGCGTGATGCGATCGATGCACTTTATAGGACTAAATTGATCGAGACGGTAGTCGCGAGTGCGCAATTAGGCGCCGGCGGAGATGTAGATGTCCGCTTCGATATCAAACGTAAGTCGCAGGCACAGAGAATTTCGATCGTCATCGGTAATGTGGTCGGGGATCCGATCACCGAGCAGGACTTGATGTTCAAGCTGAACCTGCTGGCCCCGGGTACGCCGATAACGGAAGAGATCCTTCGTGACAACGCGAATGAGATCCTCGCATATCTTCGCGACCGCGGCTTCTATCAGTCGACGGTCACGTTTGACCAGCACCCGCTGCAGAATGAGAACGAGGTCGGGGTCACCTTTAACGTCACGCCGGGCGCCGAGGCAAAGGTTGCGGATCTTCGGGTCGACATCGCCGGATACACCACGCCTATAGATGACAGCATCTTCAAGTTAAAGAAGGACGGTATTTACTCCCACGAGCGCCTTACCGCAGATGTTTCGAAGGTCAAGGACCTTCTTAGAAAGGAAGATTACCTTGCGCCGGAGCTCGACGAGATAAACCCTGTTTATGATCCGGATACAAATACTATCTCGGTTCATATAACGGGGAAGGTGGGCCCAAAAGTCACGGTCGTTATTGATCCCGCAAAGGCGAAAGTGAGCAAAGCCACGCAAACTCGCCTCCTGCCGATCAAACGCGAAGGATCACTGGATTTTTCTGCGATCGTCGAGGGCGAGCGCCGCCTTGAGAACTATTTCCAGGAGCAGGGTTACTTTTTTGCGAATGTAACGCCGGTTTGCTCCGCGACGCCTCCTCTCGTCGATTCCGAGAACAATCAACTGACGAATGGCAGTGAATTCTTGTGCTCGCTCCTTGGCGGCGAGGACCTAATGGGCCACCAGGTCGAGGTGAAATACGCGGTCGACTTGAACCGCAAGCTGCGCCTCACCGAGCTTCGGCTGAAAGGGACCGACAAACTGACCATCGACGACATAAAGACCGTTCTCGGCTCTCAGGAAGCGAGCCTCTGGGGAGCTATTCCCGTCCTGGGCTATGGGCGGGGCTACACGAGCCAGGCGATCCTTGATGACGATGCGGCAACGATCAGATCATTGATGGCCGAACTCGGTTATCGTGACGCGCAGGTACATGTCAATCAGGGCGTTGCGCTGAACGGCGACGATCTGATCATTACGTTCGAGGTCGAGGAAGGACTGCCGACGGTCATCAACGATGTGAGTATCGTCGGCAATCGGGCCGTTCCAACCGCCGAGTTGATGAACCAGCTTCCCGTGCTCGTCGGACAAAACTATTCGCGCGCAAAGGTGCGGAACGCGGCGCGTAAACTCTCCGAATTCTATTCCGAGAAGGGCTACTATGACGCGCGGGTCACGCCTTCACTGATCGAGCCAGTCGGCCCGGCTGTGAACGATAAGCGGGTTGCCAAGGTTGAATTCAAGGTCGAATCCGAGGGCAAAAAGGTAATTATCAACCGCATATTGATCAACGGCGCGCAGGCCACGAAGAACGACGCGATCATGAAGGCGATCACGCTCCGGAAAGGCGAGCTCCTTAGATCGGCCGATATGTACACGAGCGAGCAGAATCTGTATTCGACCGACGCTTTTTCGCGGGTCGATATCAAAACGCAGCCGGCGGGCGACCTTCCGGACGGCAGCCGGCTCGCCGACCTTATCGTGAATGTTGAGGAACAGCCGCCCCGCCTTCTGTCATATGGCGGCGGATTCTCGACTGACCTCGGTGCAAATGGGTTTGTTGATATCCGACACCAGAACTTGTTTGGAAAATTATGGCAGGGGGGCTTGAGCCTGCGCGGCAGCCGGCTTCAGCAGATCGCACAGATCAATTTCAGTAATCCCCGTTTTTTGCCCGATGGCGAGAAACGCTACGCTCCGCTCACCTTCACCGCCCTTTTTCAGCGGGACTCTACGGTCACCCGATTCTTTCGATCGGCATTCGACCGCGGTACATTTGGCATCGTTCAGAGGATCGACGCCAATGGCAATCCGATCGATGAATTTGGGAATGGCGCCGGAAGGCCGACGCTCAACCGCCTTGCGTTCTCGCTCGAGACGAACAAGACGCTCAGCCGAAAGGCCCGCAGCGTCGTATTCTTCCGATACCGATTTGAGGACGTCCGTCTGGAGAACATCGAGAGCCTCCTCATCAAAGACCTCTTGCGTCCTGAGAAGGAGAATCGCATATCTGGTTTCGGCGTCACGTACGTTCGAGACACGCGGCAGAACTGCAGTGTTCAATATTCGCTTCTCGAGCTCATAGCAAAAGGTGAGCCGACCGATCCCTGCAAGTACAACGCCAGCGACCCGACCCGCGGCCAGTATCTGACCGCCGATTACAATATCTCGCTCCCTGCTCTGGGAGCGAATATCGGCTTTCAAAAATTCCAGGCGTCATACAACTACTTCTACACGTTTCCATCGTTCCGAAACACTACATTTGCCGCTCGTGGTGTCATAGGGCTCGGACAGGTCTTTTCCGGAGCAGATCGATACACAGGCTCGGCATTTCCGAGCCTGAACGGCCTCCTGCCGATCAGCGAGCGCTTTTTCGCGGGTGGTGCAAACACACTTCGCGGTTTTGATTTTGAAGAAGCCGGGCCCCGTGTTGCGATCCTTCCGACCGGGACCTTTCGTGACAGCAAAGGGAATATCATCAATCTACCGAATTTTACGATCCCGTTCGGCGGCAACGCGCTCGCCATCGTCAATCTCGAGGCTCGCATTCCCTTGTCGAAATCGCTTCGCGGTATCGCGTTCTACGACGGCGGCAACGTCTTCCGGCGGGCTGGCGACATCGTTAAGCCGCCGCCTTCTACGCCGCTGAACGTCGAGCTTCAGAACCAGCGTGCTTTGTGGACGAACACGGTGGGAATTGGTTTAAGGTTAAAGACGCCGGTGGGAGGTGAGTTTGGTGTCGACTATGGATATCTCTTAAATCCGCCCGAGTTTCTCGTGCCGCAAAGCATGGGCCCTCCCGCAGTATTAAGGCTGCGACAGGGCCACTTCCACTTTAGGTTCTCGCAGGCTTTCTAGTTCACTGCCGCTGACATCACATGCGACTCGTCGAGTTCGATTATCAGACTCTCGTCGAATGCCGGCGCGGGAGCGATGAAACCGGAATTCGGCTGGCCCGTTAGGCGGGCCCGTTTGCGGCTGACCTTTCTGCTGTACATAGCCTTGTCTGCTGACACTACCATCTGATCCAGCGTCTGCCCGCTCTGCGGATAGGCAGCGGCGCCAAGACTTACTCCGACCGATGTGTGGTGTCCGCCGCCCACGTCGAGTTTGAAATCACTGACCGCGTTCTCTATCCGGGTGCAGAGATCCGCAACATCGTCAGGAACCGCGTCTGGTATTAGTGCCACAAATTCATCGCCGCCGTAGCGGGCCAGGAAATCGTAATCGCGAAGCTGCTTGCGGATCACTTTTGATATTTCGCGAAGCATTTCATCGCCTTTCTTATGGCCATAGTTGTCGTTAACTGCCTTGAAGCCGTCTAGGTCAAGCATGATCAGCTGGAAGCTCGATCCGGATCGACCGGCACGCGCCGCTTCCTTTTCGAACTGGGCCTGCAGGCTGCGAGCGTTCGGCAAACCTGTCATCGGGTCCGTCAACGCGTGGGTCTTGGCCTCGTCGTGCTGCAGTGATTTGCCTATCGCCTCCGCGGCGATTCGTGAGATCGTCTCGAGAAGGCGAATGTGTTCTTCGCCATATTCGCTGATCTGATGCGCGTATATCGTAACAGCGCCAACAAGTTCGTTTTCCGCGAGCAGCGGGACCGAAGCGAGCGTTTTATATCTTCCCGCGAATTTCGTGAGCGAGTACGAGAAATCAAGATCCGGATCGACGTTATGCGTCGTCTCGCGCTTCTTCAAGGCGTAGCCAGTTGCTCCTTGCCCCGCACGGATCCGACGCATCCGGAAATCATCAGCATTCTCGCCGCTCGCGAAAGCTACCGCGGCCTCACTTGCTCCGGGATGCATGAGATAGACGGCACATGTGTCAAACGGCACGAATTCCCCGATCTTCTGAGCAAAGAGCCCTAATGTTTCGTCGAGTTCCATGGAGCCGCCGAATTCGCGTGCTAGCTCATACAGGCTAAAGACCTCGCGATTGGCCATCTTGATCTGTTCGACATAGTGATTGTCAGATGGAGCGCTTTCGGCGATGCCGTCATGGTCGAGGCCCCGCTTAGCGATCTCCGATTCAAAACGCGATAGGTTTTTGATCAATGCGTTCACTATCCGCGGATCGAATCGCGTACCGGCTTCGCTTTGGATGATCTTTCGGGCCTTTTCGCGGGTAAGTGCCTCGCGATAGGGCCGCGCGCCGCGCAGCGTGTCAAAGGCGGCGGCTACCGCAAGAATTCGAGCTGTTAGGGGAATGGCCTCACCCGCGAGCGCGTCCGGGTAACCTTTGCCGTCCCAGCGTTCCGCGTGATGCTTTACAGCGGGTACGACCGGTCCTTGAAAGCCTACCTTCTCCAGGATCGACGCGCCGATGTTCGAATGTCTGCGTGCCTTTTCAAGCTCGGCCGGCGTGAGGTTTCCGGGTTTGTTCAAAATGTGGTCCGGAATGGCGAGTTTGCCGATGCCGTGAAGAAGAGCTGCGGTGCGAAGTGCCCCAATATCCTCGGTATTGAGACCGAGGACGCGCCCCAGGCCCACTGCATAGATCTGTGTCCGGCCGACGTGGCCGATGCCCCGCTGATCCCGGGCATCGATCGCGGTCGCAAGTGCCTCAACGGTCGCGAGATGAATGCGGCTGGCTTCTGTGATCTCGCGAGTCTTTTGTGCGAGGCGCTTGAGATGCGTTTGATACCCGAACGCACCGCCGATGGCGATCGGAACGAGCACTATCGCGATCTCAGGACCGAAGCGATAAAAGAGCGCGCCGACCGCCGGGATCAACAGAACAGCGATCGCAAGGATCAGAAGCTTCTTGTTCGAGAGGAAATTTTTGTTTGCGGAGTTTGCCACTTTGAGACCTACGGGATCTGTAAGTTTTCGGCCATTGGGCCGAAAGGGCGGCGGGGGCACCCAAGGCATGTCTATACAATACACGTGCCACAGCAACGTGCTCTCAAGATCAGCGTAAATGCAGTCGTTTTAACGTTTTATAGAGAGGAAAAAGGATGGAAATCGGTCCGCCTGACAGAAATTGTGATCAAAGGCCGGTCATCTTGACCGACTAATATCCGTCGTCGTCAAACGCATCGAAGCCATCGTCACCTGTCCCATCTTCGGCGCCTTCTTCGCTGAGATCGAGCTCGATCGGGTCCAGGCCGACAACCGTGAGTTTGGAACCGCACTCGTCACAGGTGACGTTATCCCCTTGCTCACAGTCGGCGTCGACGAAAACTTCTTCAGTACACTCGGGACAAACTGATGTTGGCATTTACTGATCTTCCCCCAGATATCTGCGGTATCATCTCGAGAGAGAAGGATGAGACCGCGAAAATAAGCGTTGACTAAAATCTAACTTTTATAAAACCGCTTGGCAAATAATCGCTCATTTTTGGAATGACGCCTATCAAACTCAACATTCCTACGGATAGGAAATTCGATGTTATCGGTTTCGGTACCAACGCGGTCGATCATCTGATCCGCGTGCCGTACTTTCCCGAATTCAACTCGAAAGTGGAAATTATTGGCAGTGAGACCCTTGCCGGCGGCGAGATCGCTTCAACGATGGTCGGACTTCAGCGTCTCGGATCGAACACAGCTTACGCGGGCAGATTTGGAAGCGACGAAGAAGGCAAGATCGGCCTCGCATCCCTAATAGATGAGGGGGTGGATATCTCAGCCGCAGAAACGATAAATGGCGCCCGCACACAGATCGCGTACATTGTCATCGATGAGCACACAGGCGAACGAACCATTATGTGGCGGCGCGATCGACAACTTGCTTATTTGCCGGAAGACGCCCCGGTTCATCTTGCGGCCGAATGTAAGGTCCTGCACATGACGCCGCACGATACTGCCGCCTGCATCAAAATGGCCAGGGCAGCGCGAGAGGCGGGAACGATCGTCTCGCTCGATCTCGACAATAACTTCGACGGTCTGGAAGAGCTCCTTCCCCTTGTCGACGTATGTATCATTTCGTCGGACTTTCCTAGCCGGTTCTTTGGGATGACCGATATAGAATCCGCTTTAGGACGACTCGCCGACGAATTCGGCAGTTTCGTGGTGGGCTGCACGCTCGGTGCCGAGGGCGCATTATTTCATGCGGGGGGAGAATTGCTGAGGTCGACCGGTTTCGAGGTTCCAGGTGGCTGCGTTGACACGACCGGTGCAGGGGATGCATTTCGCGCAGGGTTTATTTACGGGTTACTTTCCGGATACTCGCTTGAGGCGGCTTGTGCAACCGCTAATAAGGTTGCCGCGCTCAAATGCCGCAGAATGGGGGCCCGGAACGGTTTGCCTACGCTTGATGAACTCCGGCAAACAAAATAGTGGACTTTAACATTGTTTTGTGGATATAATCGATGTTGTGTAGTCCCACTGCACGTTCCTCCCAGCCCAGGCGACACCTCCCCGATCTTTCCGATCGCCAAAAAGCATCCTCAAAATGGACTCGAAGATAGGCCTAATTATTCAATTGGCGGGAGTGTCGCTAATTACTCTTCTGACGCTTTTCCTGCGTCGGTCGATAAATGTCGTCGCGCTGAAGCATTGGACCAACGCGTGGCTGTTCCTGTCATTCGCGCTTTTCTGCTTACGTCTCGCGTTCAGCTACGAAGATTATTCGACTCAGCTCTTCAGCTTTTACTTCCTGACCGAATATGTGTTCGGTTTTCTGCTTATTGCCGGGTGCCGCAGTCTTTCAGCGAATAAGGAAATGAAAATTAGGCAGGAGGTTTTCGTCCTGCCGTTTATTGTCATAGCCTTCGCCCTGCCGTTCCTGGGCGACGATTTCAACCTGATCTTCAACGTACATTCGCTAATACTCGCCGGGTTTTTCCTTATTGCCTTGATAGCGCTATGGAAAACCCCGATCCGAACGTTCGGATGGAAGGTAATGAGTATCGCTCTGACGTTGCTCGTGATCGATTTCTTTCAGTATTTTGTCGTGTTTTCGGTGCGGCAATACTATGTGGTCGAATTCGACTATCTCCAGTACAACTCGGTGATCGACCTCGTGCTCCAGATCCTGCTTGGATTTGGAATGGTGATCGTTCTGCTTGAGCAGGTGCTGATGGACGCAAAAACAGCCAACGAAAAGCTAAAGCGGGCTCACGAGAAGCTTGAGGAGCTGGCACATATCGATCCGTTGACCACCGCCCTGAATCGACACGCCTTCCACGGATATCTGAAGCGGCGGGGTGACGAGAATCAGTTGATCTCGGGCTGTGTCGGTTTTTTTGACGTCGATAACCTGAAAGTGGTCAACGATGTTCACGGCCACGCCGTTGGCGACGCCGTTATCCGCGCTGTAGTGAGGGCGATCCGTGACGTCATTCGTGCTGAAGACCTCATCTTCCGATGGGGCGGAGACGAATTTTTCGTACTCATGGTCGGCCTCGATTCTGTTACAGCTAATTCGCGAATGAAGCGCATGGAGGACCTTCTCTCAAATGTTGTTATTGAGGGGAACGCCATGACGATCGAGGTCTCTCATGCCTTCGCGGATTTCGGCGACCTCCGCGATCTGGAGAATACGATCCAAAAGGCCGATGCCGGAATGTACCAGGAGAAACAGTTAAGAAAGGCACGGAGCGCCACACAAAACGGCATGTCGATGGCGGAAGATCCCGAGCTCGTAATAGCCGGTTAAGCACATCTCATCTCAAGACAGCAGTCGGCCCGTGTCAGAAATTCCTGCGCGGGTCTTATAGTTTCTCCCTAAAGAAAGCAATTACCTTCGCCCACGCGTCTGCGGCAGCTGTGGCGTCATAGACCTCGGGCCGAGTATCGTTGAAAAAGGCGTGGTCCGCATCGTACTTGACCGATTGCAACGGCAGTTCGAACCGGGAAGCCGCATCTTCCAGGCCCGCTACTTTTTTCGTGTCGATCCACCCGTCCCTCGTACCGGAGATGAAGATAGTAGGCGTTGTAAGTTTCTTAAGGACATCATCGTCAGGAATATCACCATAGAAGACCGCCGCAGCGCTGATCCCATCCAACTCGCAGGCTGCGCGCAAGGCATATGTTCCACCCATGCAGTACCCGGTGATGCCGAAATGCGTGAGATCCATCGATCTACGAGCTGCGTCCAGCGCATTTTTGATCGTATCCATGCCGTCCTCTATCTTGAGATCGTGCATCATCCTGGAAGCTTCATCACCGTTAGCCGCAAGTTTTCCGCGATAAAGATCGGGTGCGATCCCGATAAAGCCTTCCGCGGCGTAACGGCCCGTAATGTCCTTAATGTGGCCGTTCAGGCCCCACCATTCCTGAATTATAAGGACCGCCGCCCGGCTTGGGCCATCCGGTTTGGCAATGTAGGCGGATGCCGCGCCGTTTGCAGTATCAAATGAAAGCATATCAGTTTGCATAGATCCTCTTTTGTAAACTCCGGTTACATTGTAGAAAACTTTCAGGCCTCTGCTAAGTCTTCATTTCGAGGGCGAAAAACTGTTTTAATCGATCCTAAAATTGCGTTATCCTAAGACCGGCACCGTCCTTCTTCCACACACAGCCGTCAGTATGAATGAGTCTCAGATCACTCGTCGCGACCTGAAACCAGTTCTCGTGTTTTTGTCGGGTGAGCTCATCGCCGTCCCGATCCCGCTCGAACGCGAAGAGGTCATCCTCGGACGCGCTCTCGAGGCGGACGTTCGTGTGAATGATACGCAGGTTTCTCGGCAGCATGCACGGATCAACGCGGTTCGAAATGACGACACGGAGACCATAGAATTCATTCTCAAGGACCTTGATTCACGGAACGGCACATTTCTCAATGGCCGCAGGGTGCGGCGCGAGAAGTTGTCTAACGGCGATAAGATCACGGTTGGCGAAACGATCCTCCGGTTTGACCTGCTGGACGAGATCGACCGTGAATACCAGCGGCAGATCCACCGACTGATCTCTCACGACGATCTTACCGGGTTACTCTCAAGCCGCTCTTTCTTCTCAGAGCTCCGCCGTGAAGCGGGCCGCGCGACCGCAGAGAGCCGCCCATTCTGCGTGCTAATGATGGACGGCGATAACTTCAAGGAAGTAAATGACACTTACGGTCACCTGACCGGAAGCAAGACGATCGAGGAGATCGGCTTCTCGATAATGACAAACCTTCGGAGCGGTGACGCTGCGGCCCGGTTCGGCGGCGATGAGTTTGCGGCGTTTCTTCTCGATGCGGAGTTGACACAGGGACTTGTGGCTGCTGAACGCATTCGGACAAGTATCGAGACATATCCATTCAGCGTTGTAAGCCAGTCGGACCGCAAGAACTCACACCACATCACCGTGAGCATCGGCGTGTCCTCTTTTCCTGACGATTCATCCGACCCGATCGAATTGGTAGAAATGGCCGATTCAGCCCTTTATCGGGCAAAGCGGGAGGGGAGGAATCGCGTTGCCGCGTATCGGGATGTTTCCGACGAGGAGCTTGTGAGAGACCTTCCGCCGCGCCGCGCATGAGAAAGGCGCCCCCCGTGGGACGCCCCGAATAACAAAACTCTATCCTTAGATCAGAATCCCTGAACGCCTCTAAATCCGGATCTCGCCTGCTTCGCCATCCAAGTCAATACGCGGCGCGTGTTATAGCAGTACCCGAGGATGTAATTGCATGTTGAGAGGCAATGTTTCGAACATTCCGTCTTCATGTCATTGAGCTGCGTCCGGTCGAACTTATGATCCCCGACCACACCCCAGTCGTGCGTTGCGGAGTACATTGGAAAGCATGGCGCGAGCGTTCCGTCTGTACGGATGATCAGTGAGTGCTCACCAGCTTCACACCGCCACTCGGGCGGCTGACCGCGCATCAGTTTTTTCATGTCTTCCATGTGCTGGACCGGATTGGCCATCTTGTATCCATGGTTAAGACGCAGGTCCTGAAGATAATCGAGTAAAGCGTCGACCTTCGGCCAATCTTCCTCGGTGAGATAGGTCTCGTTATCGTTGAGGTGCTTAAAGTGGCCCTGCTCGGTCATCGGCGTCTCGTTAACGTGATAATCGGTAGCGATGCCGTTGTCGTGGGCGATCTTGGTGAGTTCTTTAACATCGTCCATATTGTTATGGCAGATGTTGATATTGAACATCATCGTATAGCCGTAATAACGCTGGCGCTTTACCAGGTATTCGAATTGCGGCCTGATCGGATCCAGCGCTTTCGGCAGGGATTTTCGATGTGCAATAGAGTCAACAGCGAGATTGAACGTAGCGATGCCCGCGTCGCCGAGCTTATCGATTATCTCCGGCGTCATCAGACGGCCGTTGGTAGGCAAGTAGACAAAGATATCCCTCTTCGCACTGTAATCGACGATCTTATGGATGAACTTCGGCCTTAAAAGCGGTTCGCCTCCCATCAACGCGAGCACGCGCGATCCAATAGAGTGGAGCCAATCGATAGAGCGCTTAGCTACATCCTCGGTCATTCCCTTAACCCGGTTGTTGTACGACCAGCAATAGTGACAGTCATAATTACACTTCCAATCGGTAAAAAGGTAAGGAATTATCGGGCGAAGCTCTTTTGAGTGCCAGCGGGACTTAAAGTAGGGAGCACCCCAGGTTTTCCAGGTTCGTTTCGCGTTGTGCAACTGATATTCCCGCAGAGTCATCTCAGCGGGTTCGGGTTTTTGGGGATAAACGGGTTCCGGCAATAATTCGTCCGGATTTGGCGCCAAAGCCTCGGGCTTGGCGTCTTTATAGAGTATCTGGTGGAGTTTTTGGTCGATCCGGTATGCCGGAGCATCAACACCGATCTTCGGCTTTTCGGCAACATCTAACACTAAATGATTCCCCCTACAAAAAATTGAATATAGAGTCTCACGATAGCACAAAGACAGGTATTTGCAAGGGCTTTCTCATGCGGTCGATGGGGTTCGGACGCCGAATAAACCCGTGGTCAAATTGCAACATTCACGCGGGAAAGTCGTGAAATACTTGGTTTTCTTTCGTGCTAGAATTGTCGCTTAGCGGCTCTTCCGGTCGAGGCCCTGAAAAAAGGCAGTATTCTTAAGTGATCACAAAGCTAAATCTCGCAACTTATCCATTTCGCAACCGGGTCCTGCCCTATCTGTTGGCGGGTCTGATGATCCTTGTTGCAGCGATCAGCGGTATCTACTCCCTGTCGCGTTTGAATGCCAATCGCAGGGAGAATGACGCTATCGTCGCGAAAAATCAGGACAAACAAGCGGAGATCACTCGCCTCAAGGGGGAGGGCGAAAAGGTCCAGCAGCTCCTTACTCCGGATCAAAAAAGCCTTTTAGTGGCCGCTCACAAGCTCGTCGCAAATAAGCGCTTTGGCTGGTCGAGGCTTTTTGCCGATCTCGAAGCTGTCCTTCCGCCAAATGTGAGTGCCTCGCGGATCGCGGTACAAAATATTTATGACGACGCCGGCCGCATGAAAGCGGAGCTTGAGGTGGGGGTGCTTTGCAAAGACTATCAGGGCGTCCAGGTCCTTATCGATAACATGAACAACTCGGGCATGTTTCGTGCGGAACTGCGGGGACAGGACCTTCAGAAGAACGAGCGTATAACTTATACCGAGTACACGTTCCACGTGATCTATTCGCCGGCATACGGATATTCGACAGGACCGACGATCGATGTCGCCCAAAATCAGGGAGGTGTGCAGTAATGAGCGAAAGCACACATCTTGTTGATCAAACCCCTGAGCCCGACAAAGTTACGGTCATCGTTGACGACGCTCCGGTCGTCCCAGCCAACAGGCCGCGCAAGGTTTACGCGGGAATGTGGGGCCCGCTTGAGATCGGGGCGGTCACCATCGGAGCCCTCGTCCTTGTGGCGGCGGCGATGGTCTACTTCTTCTTCGTTGTACCCTCGAACCGTCAGCTTGCCATGAGCAAGTCCGACTCCGACCGTCTTGATTCGGAACTGGTCTCGGCGAATACAAAGTGGGGTGATATCAACAACTCTCAGACCCAGGTCGATAAGCTCGTCGCCAGCGTTGACGATTTCGAATCGCGTGTCCTGCCGGCTGTGACTAACGGCCAGGGAGCCCTCTACCAGCGGATCAACGGCCTTATTGCAAGTTATGGTCTCGTTAATACATCCGGGCCCGACTACGCTCCGCTCGATGCTCCGGATCAGAACCAGGGCAATCAGTCCGACCAGGAGAAAGGCCGGGCAAAATTCCGCAGCATATATCCGGGAGTTTACGTCTCGATGACGGTGGAGGGTTCGTATCAGAATCTTCGCCGCTTTCTGCGTGAGATAGAAACGGGCAATGAGTTTATCGTGATCAGCACGGTCGAACTCGCGCCCTCGGACAACGAGACCCAGCAGAAACCGCAGCAGGTGCCGGTGCAGCCCGTTCAGCCGAATGCGAAGCAGCCGATGATGCCGAACGGTCAGCCGCTGCCGAACGGTTTCAATGCCGGTCCCGTTAGAATGACCCCCGGTCAACAGCTAGGCGCGCAAGCTCCGCAGCGACAGCTGGGAAAGATGCACGGCGAGGTCGTCAGTCTTCATATTGAGCTTGCGGCATACTTCCGCCGTCCAAATTTTGTTCCCCAGGGGGTCCAGCAGTAATGGCCTCTATCGATATTAAAACCCCCTCGGAAAGGAACAAATTGATCGCTGCCGGGGCGTTAGGTCTCATCGCCCTCATCGCTCTTTATCTGGCCTTCGGCCGCAGCCTTTTTGGGGGAAGCACGACGACCGCTACGGTGAGGTCAACGCCGACGCCCAAGCCTGCGACCTCCGCGGCGAGGACAAACACGGAGCTTCCGTCGCTCGATGAACAGACGCTGACCTACGAAACCACTCCCGTTGATTGCTGCAATGGCTTTGGCGCCGCACCCGATCCCGGACGGAACATTTTCGCCTTCTACGAACCGCCTCCGCCGACGCCGTATTCGCCGACGCCCACCCCCACGCCGCCTCCCGTGAAGCCGCCGACACCCGCTCCGACACCGCCGGTGCAGATCGCTTTCGTCAATCCTCAAACGGTCTATGCCGGTGCGCAGGGGTTTAGGCTGGAGGTAAATGGCGACAAGTTCACGCCGGATGCGCACATATATTTCAATCAGGTCGAGATGCCGACGACCTTCATTAACAGCCAGCGCATGATCACGGACGTCCCCTCGAACCTGATCGCCCAGCAGGGAATGGCCCAGATCATGGTCCAGACGCCCGACGGTAAGACGTATTCGAACGCGTACAGTTTCTCAGTGCAGCCGCCGCCGAAGCCGAACGTCCAGTACATCGGTATGATCACCAAGAAACGCGGAAACAATGATACTGCCTACTTTATCGATCCGACTCGCGGGGCGAATGCCATGCCGTTCGGCGCCCGGCTTAACGATGTTATTAACGGCAGATTCCGGCTGATAGACATGTCTGCGTCAGGTGTGTTATTCGAGGACGTCAGCCTCGGCTTTCGCCACCAGGTCGCGATATCAAAACCCTCGGCAGGCGGCGGATCGGGCGGTGCACCGAACGGATTCCAGCCTTTCGATCCTTCACGATTTACACCCGGCACGATACCGGGCATCCCTGGAAACGTTCAGGTAGTGACTCCCGGGCAGCCTCCACGGCGGCCGCCGACCCCCGCGCAGGATGTTGATGATGATGACGGCGGTCCGGACGAATAAAGGAAGCGATCAAAGCGGCATGACCCTCTTCGCCGTGATGGCGGTCATGGCGATCTTTGCGGTGGGTTTGCTCGCCGTCGCGCCGACAGTACAGCAGGAGATCCAGCGGGAGAAGGAAGAAGAGTCGATAATGCGCGGCGAGGAGATCGCCGAAGCTATTCGTCAGTACGTCGAATTTTACCGCGGGGCAAAACTACCTAATTCGATGGATGACCTTTTGGAAGGCCTACCCCAGGGCACGCATAACCGGATGATCCTGCGCCCGTCCGCCGCCACCGACCCGTTGAGTGCAGATGGGCACTGGCGGCTGATCCAGGCTGACGTGGATTCATTAGCCAGCTTCGCCCGGCGTGTGCAGCGTTTCAATGACGGAGTCCTCCCGAATAATCCGAGCCCGACCTTCGACCGCTACACACTTGTTCTGCAGAATTCGCTCAATCTCGACACAGATGAGGACAGCACCGCTCCTGACGACACGTTTGATACTGTTACGGATAATCAGCCGTTCATCGGGGTAGCAAGCCAAAGCAAAATGAGGTCTGTGATCTCGTACTACGGCATCGAGAACCACTCGAAGTGGATATTCACCCCGCTCTTTCGTGGAACGGGCCGCCAACGCATCGGCGGGGTCCAGCCGCCGCGGCCGCCAACGCCAGTTCGGTAGTTACTTCGTAAAATCAAACACTATATTGCAAAAGGCCTTGACGCCAACGTCGAGACGGCTATCATCTATGTAGAAGTCAGGCGTGTGGTGGTCCGGGGCCTTCGCAGGGTCTTGACCTTTCGGCATTCCTCCCAAGTAGAAGAAGAAAGCGGGCGCTTTTGAACCATAGTACGCAAAATCCTCGGCGCCGGTGACCCAGCGGATCTGATCCACATTCTCTTTTCCCGCAGCCTTTTCAAGCGAAGGCACCATTTTCCTTACAAGTGCCGGATCGTTGTACGTGATCGGGGTCTTGCTCTCGATCAAGACCTCAGCCGTTGCGCCGGCGCTCTCCGCGATCTTGGTCGCCGTAAGCTTGATCCTGTCTAGAACAGATCTCCGCACGTCGACGTCGAGAGTTCGTATCGTCCCAGCCATGGTAAGCTCCTCCGGAATGATGTTTTCGCGAACGCCGCCGTTGATCTTTCCAACCGTGATCACGACAGGGGATTTTGTCAGCTCGCTCTCTCGCGAGACGATCATTTGCAAGCCGGTGTAGATCTGTGACGCGACAGCAATAGGGTCAACGCTGTTCCATGGATAAGCCCCGTGCGAACCCTTACCCTTGACCTTGATGGTGAACCAGTCACTCGCCGCCATGAATCCCTGAGATTTCCAGCCGATCTTTCCGATCTCGATCTGGGCCGCAATGTGCAGACCGAAAACTGCATCGATCTTCGGTTGTCCATCACACCTTCCTTGACCATATCGGCGGCGCCGCCCGTTTCGCCGACGGGGGCCCCCTCCTCAGCCGGCTGAAATATGAAGACCACCGTTCCCGGCACCTCAGCCCGCATTTCCGATAGCACCTTTGCAGTGCCGAGCAGCATAGCAACATGACTGTCGTGACCGCAGGCGTGCATCACGCCAACCGTCTGGCCGTTGTATTCGGTCGTCACCGTCGATCTGAAAGGTACGTTAACCCGCTCGGTCAGCGGCAACGCGTCCATATCGGCGCGGAGGCCGACGACGGCACCGGGTCTGCCGCCTTTAAGGATCCCCACAACCCCGGTTTTGGCGATCCCAGTTCGCACCTCTATCCCGAACTCCCGCAGTTTGCTGGCAATTAGCTTTGAGGTCTCTACCTCACGATTTCCTAACTCAGGATGCTGGTGAATATACCTGCGCCATTCGATGACCTGGGGAAGCACCTTTGCGGCGGCTGTATCGATCTCTTTGCTCATGTCGATCGCAAAAATTGGAGTGAAACACGACGCAATGATCAGCGCCGCACAAACGAAATTCTTCATAAATGCCTCTTTAACGGAAGGATGGGTCAATTGTACCCGCGCGAGTACGAAATGCAATCCAAACCTCTCTAGTCCTTTTCGAATTCGTATCGAGCGCCGCTGCAGGCAAAGCGAGGTTTGATAATGTGATCGCTAAGGCGAGACCTTTGCCTCGGGAAGTTTATAGAGCTCTTGTGCGCCGGGATCAGCGAGATCCCTCCTGACGAGCAGGACTAGATCGACACCGGGACGAAGCGGATAGACTCCCACAAAAACATAATGGGCCGAGTACCGCTTGATCACCTCCTGATCCTGGTCGGGCTTCTTCGCGAGGATCATTTCAGCGGTAGAGGAATCTACCAGTTGTCCATGGAAGAGGGCCTGATCATAATCGTTCAGGTACCAGGTCAGGGGCCAGTAATCGGGCGAGACGATGTTGATCGTCGAGCTTTTGCCTTTGTCGCTCTTGGCCGCATAGTGGTCGATCTGTTTTACGAGATCAAGAAAGCCGCGCTTTGTGTGAGCGTATACGTAAGCCATCTCTTCATCGTCATACCTCACAAAGCTCAATTGATAAGTTTGATAGGTCAGGACAAAGGCGGCCAAAACGGCGAGAAAGCCTCCCGCGACCTTTAGCGTCGTCGCACGGGAGGTGATCAGTTCGTTCAGCCCGTACCCCGCGATAAGGCACATCGGGAGAATAAAGCTGAGGTCGAGCCAAGGGGTCTTGTACGGAATGATCGTATAGGCTACGAAAAGACCCACCGCCCACGCAGCCGTGAATATCGCGAACCGATGCTTACCCCGCACGAGCGCGATCAGTACGCCAAGCGTCGAAAGAATGTAGACCGGCGATTCGACCTTCATCCCCCATTTCAGATAGGCGAGGTATCCGTTTTGTGTGTGGTCCTTGCTTCCAGTCTTCGTCCAAATGGTGTAGGCCTCGATCGCTTTGCTTACACCCTCGGCGTATGTGAAGTACGAAGTAAAGAAGAGGATGATGAGATAAATGAATGTCGTCGTGCAGGCAGCAGCGATCAATATTGCGTCGGCGTTCCTCCCCAACCCCGCGGTAAAGGCGGGCCAAGTCAATTCGACCGGTTCCTCGATACCACTGTCATTCGTACGCTGAAGGTCAAGCAGCAGGGATATCCATGCTGCCGCTGACACAATGATCAAAAGGATGATCGAGTAAAAGACAAAATTCTCAGGGGCCCGCGCCGGGTTAAAAAAGTTGTCATTGAGCCAGCGCCAGGCAGCCGCCAGCTCGTATCTGTAATAGAGAGCTGCCAGTAAGGCGGCGGCATGAACGGCGAAAATTATCCTGGAGCCGTTCCGATCAAAAGCGCGTCCATTCCTGATGCCCCTCCAGATCCAAACGGCTAGGCATGAGATCGCCATCGTGCCCAGCGTAATAAAGCCTGTTTCCTTGGTCGCAAAAAGAAGCGCTACAGAAGCGGCCGCGAGGATCAGGTAGATCGGCCGGCCGCTGTCCCAGGCCGCGAGCATTCTTGTCACCGTGTAGATCAGCCCCGCCTCGACCAAGAAGAATAAGGTCCGCAGCGACCACAACAAGATCCCGCTATCGCCCCCCAGGAAGGCCGCCAGCGTCATCGCCGATGGCAGGAATCCGACCACCAGAAGCAGCACCATCCAACCGATCGCAAACGGGCCCACCCTTTGTTTTTCGATAAAGAAAAGCACTGCGACCACAAAGGCCAGACTTAGAAATACAAAGATCATCTCGTGAATGAAATACCGCGAGATGAAGACCATTCCCGGCGACAGTGCAAGGAAGAGCGCTGCAAACAAGCTGCCTACGTCTCCCAGATACCTTCGCAAAAAGAGAGCGAGCGCAACGGTGAGCACGCCAAAAACGGCGACGCTCATCCGAACCGGGATCGTCTGAAGCCCGAATACCTTGGCAAAGAAAAGCGATACGTAATATAGCGTCGGGCCGTGATAGTTCGCGGGATCGTATTTGTAAACTCCGTCGTTGAAAAGGTTCTTGAGGAAAAAACCGTTGACGCCTTCGTCATGGTGAAATGGTTTTAGGCCGAGATCATAAAATCGCAGAAAGGCTGAGACCAGCACAATGGCCGCTCCGCTTGCGAGCCAAACGCGGTCGTTCATCTTCCACTGTTGTTGAGAGGCGGTGTCCGCTGGGGTCATTTCACCTTATAGACTCGATATTGGCCGGATTCGGCCACGATCGGATACTTGCGCCAAACGTCTTCGTTCGCTTTCAGGTCATTCCGCTCGACGGGCGAAACAAGTACGTAATCGATATTGTATTTTCGCAAAAGGATTTCGGCCACGCCACCGCCGCCGTATATACGTTTTACATCGTCTTCGCGGGGCAAATAGTCGATGCCATGCGAGGCCAAATGGCCGCTGTATCGCATCAACGACTGCCGGCCCGAAAGCACGACCGCCGAATTATATGTTGGGGCATTCAAAAAGAGAGCCTTCGCTGGCGTCTGCTGCTTTATCATTTCAGCGACCTGAACCGCGTCCTGATCAAAGACCTTGTACTTGATCTGTCCTGACACCGTACGCCAGACATCAAGCGAACCCGCAAATATCAGTGTTACAAAACACGCACACGCGGCAGCCGCCAACAGCTTCTTTCGCTCCCACATCCACGCTAGCAGCCACGCGATCAAGGGCAGCGAACCGACGTACCAGTAGATCAGGATCTTGATGTTGTCCCACTCCCAGGGCGCGAGTTTTGCGACATTCGACAAAATAAAAAGAAACGCGAATGGAATATAAAACATAAGAAGCAGCTGAGTTTTGCCTTTTTCTTCTTGTCTTTTTCCTCCGTCTTCGTGTTTGAGCCCTTGCGTTGAAAACATCACGCAGGCCGCCGCCAGTATCAGCGGAATAACGAGGCCGGTATTCTTCAACCAAAACCAAAAGAAATTCATCTCACCCTTGTCCCAACCAAAAAAGAACTCGAAGAATTTCGTCGTCTCGGTCGCGCTGCCTGTAAGCGACCAGATCAGCTCCGGCAGTGCGATGATCGCCACGCCGGCGCCGAATGCAAGCCACTCCTTCCACAGGCGGAGCCGCATCAAGGATAGAAACCCCGTTACCACGAAAAGCACAACGAGGCTGTGCAGATGTATCAA
>JAFAOW010000204.1 GCA_019247455.1 Acidobacteriota bacterium
CAGGTCGATACCGGAAGCAGCTTCCAGAACTCGGGTAACGCGGTGAAGGATTTCTTCGCCAACCGTGCGAACTTCAACGGTTTTGAAACATCAGGTGTTTACAACGTTAGCAGATACGTTGGGCTGAAGGCGGACTTCTCGGGTACCTATCATAAGGTCGGTGACTTTGCTTTCCCTGTTACAACGGGTACCAGCACACAAACCGTTTCGGGAACTGCACGCGAATCGCTGTACAACGTGCTTGGCGGTATCCAGATCAAGGACAACGCCAGCCAGGGACGCGTCAAGCCTTTCGCTCACGCGCTCGCGGGCCTCGGTCTCGGCCGAGCGGATATCTCGAACCTGACTTGCACGACGACGTCGAATATCGACTGTGCGAGCTTTGGCAGGGGTGACCACTCCTCGGGCTTGGCAATGGCTTTTGGCGGCGGTATCGACGTTCGCCTTAACAATAAGGTGGATATCCGTGCGATCCAGGTTGATTACAACCCGGTCCGGCTCAACGGCATTAATGAAAATAACCTTCGCATCGGTGTTGGTATCGTGATCAAGTAAACACGTACCGCTGAGAAGCGAGTAGAGAAAAAAGGGCGGACAAGAGTGTCCGCGTTCCGAAGGAGCGGCCCTAGGGCCGCTCTTTTTTTTGTCCAACCGATTTGGTGGCTAATGTCTTCCACAACACATTGCTTGATCCTTCAAAACGCTATGTTGGATCTGGTTGGCGATCATACGTTCGAAGTCTCGGCGGTGATCTCCTACATAAAAGACCAACAGAATTCATAAGGAGAATTGTTATGACCGAACCAGCTACAGCTACAGAAAGACGAGGAATGTTGACGGGACTCTTTCCTGATAAGGAAAGCTCAGAGGGGGCATATCGCTCGCTGCGTGAGCGAGGCTATTCGGACGACGATATCAACGTGATCATGTCCGATGACACCCGCAAAAAATATTACGGTGACGGCAAAACGGACACCGATCTTGGCAACAAAGCAGCCGAAGGAATGGGCTATGGCAGTGCCATCGGAGGCACGTTAGGAGCCATCATCGGCGGCATCGCAGCCTTGGGAACAAATCTTGTACTCCCCGGGGTCGGCCTGGTCGTATGGGGACCGATCGCCGCAGCTCTCGCGGGCGCGGGTGCCGGAGCGACCGCAGGCGGTTGGACAGGCGCACTTATCGGGGCCGGTATTCCCGAAGACCGTGCGAAAGAGTATGAGGAAGGCGTGAAGAACGGGGGGACATTCTTTGGCGTGACGCCGAAGACGCCCGAGGACGCCGACTACTTCGAGAACGACTGGCGCGATAACTACGGCGGTCAAAACATCTACCGCTAATGGAACGGTCAGGACGATACGCCCGCGGGAACAAGATTCCCGCGGCGCGTTTCGTTTTTATCCACACTATGAGGAGAACAATATGAAAGTACTTTCGATCCTAGCGCTCGCCGGCGTTGCGGCTCTTTCCGGCTGCGGTTCGTCATCGCCGGTGAACAATGCCAGCAACAACAGCAACTTGAAGGGCCAGAATACTAACACCGGCTATGTGACGAATACCGATGCGAACGTGAAGCCCACCGTTCCGGCAAACGCGACGAACCTGACGCCCGGTAATGTTACGGGCGGCAACAGCAACGCGAATCACAACAGCAACGGCAACACCAATAAGAACGGCAACACCAATAAGAAATAAGAAACCTTCCACGATAGGTAAGCAAAAAGGCCTCGAATATCGAGGCCTTTCTGCTTGCGGAGTACGCCTTAAAAGACTACCTTCCCTGCGTGAGCTGCTCGGGGAGCTGCTTGTCTATCTTCGGACGCTCCTTCAAGTCTGTCAGCTTTAGAAGCGTGAGCATGATCGTTCGGGCGACCGATTCCATCTTGTGGTAATCGATCTTCTGCGGCTCATCGCCGGCCTGGTGATAATCTTCGTGCTCGCCGTCGAACCAGAACGCGATCGGTATCATGTTCTTGGCGTAGTTATAGTGGTCTGACCTAAAGAAGAATCGGTTAGGATCCTTCGGATCGTCATACCGGGTGTCATAATTCAGATTCAGGTAGCCTGAATTTACGCCGCTCACGATATTGCCGAGCGTCGATGACATCATATCCTTACCGATGACATAGATCTGGTTCTCGCCCGACAGCGTCGCGTTGCACGGCCCGCGTGGTCCGGGGTTCGTATCGCACGGCGCCATGTAGCCCGGCTTCTTGCTGCGGCCGATCATGTCGATATTGAGCTGCGCCGTGACCTGCTTGATATCAACGGTCGGGTACGAATTGAAGTACTGGCTTCCCCATAGCCCCTTTTCCTCACCGCAGTGCCAAACAAATAGAACAGAGCGTTTGGGCTTGATCGGGGCCTTGGCAAGCGCCTCCGCGATCGAGAGCACAGAAACTGTGCCCGAGCCATCGTCATCCGCTCCGTTACAGATCTGATCTGCACCCGACGCACGGCACTGGGACCCGGGAATGAAGGTGCTGCCGATATGATCATAATGCGCGCCGATAGCGACCATTTCATTCTTTAGGGTGGGATCACTGCCTTCCCAGAGAGCCACGACATTCTGCGTTTTGGCAGTGACTTGCGGCGCTGTCACCTTGATGGTCACAGATCTCGTGAAGTTGACCGAGGGAAGAGCATCAGCCTGATAGCCCTTTGCGATCGACGCAAGGTCCGTCCCCGCATCTGCGAGGAGCGCATCAGAGCCCTTTGCCGAAAGAGTTATCTGCGGGAAGTTCTCAACAGTGCCGGTTCGGAATTTATCGGGGCTCGGATTACCGCCCGTCTCGCGCGCGGTCCGCGTGCGGTCCCAACCCTGGGTGATCGCGGGCGTGTTTAGAATAATGACTCCCGCCGCTCCCTTCGAACGAGCATTTGCGGCCGGGTCCATGTAATCCTCACCGGCTTTGCCAAGCGCCCTCACCTGCTGGATGGTCATGCCCTTTGGAAAATTCTCAGCGTAGAATACGACAACCTTTCCCTTAACATCGACGCCGAGAAGCGGATCGATGTTTTTGGCTTTGATGAACCAGCCATTTCCGCCCCAAACGAGGGGAGCGTCAGCCACATTGCCCTCTGCAGGGTTTGCGAGAAAATCAGCACCCCAAGTGAGCGGCTTGCCCCCGACGGTCAGGCTCGTCGATGCCGGATCGATCTTCCAGGCAGACAGGGCGATATTCTGGAAGTAAGTGCCGTTGTCACCGGCAGGCTTATATCCCCATTTTTTTAAGTTGAACGCAATGAACTTTGCCACGGTATCGAGCCCGCGCGACGGCGTATTTCGTCCCTCCATCTCATCGGAGGCAATAAAGAACAAGTAGTCGCGAAGCTGATCGGCGGTGACGCCTTCAACGGTCTTTTTCTCGGCAGCCGAGATCTTCAGGGGTGGCGGAACGGCCGCTGCCGCTGAACCGGGCTGGGCGTGGCCGATCGACTGGAATACAAAGGCGACCAGCAGGAATAGTACAAACAAGTTTCTCTTCATCTTTTCTCCAAAGGTCGATGTCGCGAGGGG
>JAFAOW010000051.1 GCA_019247455.1 Acidobacteriota bacterium
TCATCGGTGAAGGGAACAACCAAGTGACCTCAACCAACGATCCGACTGCGCACGCAGAGATCGTTGCCATTCGCAAAGCTTGTAAGTCGTTGGATTCGTTCCAGTTAGAAGGGTGTTCGATCTACACGAGCTGCGAGCCGTGCCCCATGTGCCTGGGTGCGATATATTGGGCTCGCCCGGAAAATGTATTCTTCGCATGCACCCGTGAAGATGCCGCGGCGGTCGGATTTGACGACGACCTGATCTACAGGGAGCTGGCAATTCCAAACGGCGAAAGGCAGCGTGTGATGACCAGCATGCTGCGCGAAGAGGGCATTGAGCTTTTTAGAGCGTGGGCCACAAAGCCGGATAAGGTAGAGTACTAGTTATCAGTTTTCAGCTATCAGCTATCAGCTATCAGCTATTTCGGACGTAAGAGCGATTGGTCTGGAATAGCTGATAACTCATAACTGATAGCTGATAATTTTGCAGATGAAGTTCATTCTCAACAACGAAGATATCGAGACCGAGCTCCCGTCCGGGATGACCGTGCTCGATTTTGTTCGCTACCACAAAGATCTAAAGGGGACGAAGATCGGATGCCGCGAGGGGGATTGCGGCGCATGTACTGTGCTTGTAGGCGAACTCATCGGCGACGAGGTGAAGTACCGCTCGATGACTTCGTGTCTGATGCCTCTGGCGAACGCCGCCGGCAAGCATATCGTCACTGTCGAGGGCATCAACCCCGAGGACGGTTCGCTCACGCCTGTTCAGCAGGTGATGGTCGATGAAAGCGGAACGCAGTGCGGATTTTGTACCGTGGGATTTGTGATGTCGCTGACGGGGTTCTGCCTTTCGGGCGCCGAAAACACGCAGGCTGGCAGCCTGCGTTCCGACGCGATCTCTGCAGTTGACGGAAATATATGCCGGTGCACGGGATATAAATCGATCGAGCGCGCAGCGACAAGACTCAGTGATCAGTGGTCAGCGGCCAGTGGCCAGAGTGTGCCAACATATTTTCGTTCGATCTCGAATCGCCTACGTCAACTTATCGAGAATGGCCGACCACCGGCCACTGAGCACCGGCCACGGTCAGCTGTCGGCGGCGGGACGGACCTTTATGTCCAGCGTCCGGAGCAGATGGCTGAGGCTGAGTCGAGGCCGCTGCTTTATGACGAGCAGCTGCGCGGCATCCGCGATCTCGGCGACACGATCGAGATCGGCGCCGCAGCGACGGTGACCGACCTGCTCGAATCGCCGGTCATGCAGTCGATCTTTCCGAAGCTTTACGAGCACCTGAAACTTGTTTCGTCCACGCCCATCCGCAACATGGCGACGATCGCCGGGAATTTCGTGAACGCCTCGCCGATCGGCGACATGACGGTGTGGTTCCTCGCACTAGATGCCACGATAGAACTGAGTTGCATTAGCCCTCGCGTTAGCAAGGGCGAAACACGAACGTTGCCCCTTAAAGACTTCTATCTCGGCTACAAGCAGCTCGCCAAACAACCGGACGAGATCATCACTGCGATCCGATTCCCAAAGCCCGCGGGAGATTTTCGATTCAATTTTGAGAAGGTCTGTAAGCGCACCTATCTCGACATCGCGACAGTCAATACTGCGATATCGTGCGTCGTGGGTGACGACCTCAATGCAGGCGGGACGCCTGCGTTCCAGTCAGTGCATCTCTCGGCCGGCGGCGTCGGCCCGATCCCGCTATACCTGAGAGAGACCTCGGCGTTCCTCCGCGGCAAAGAACCGACCGAAGAAACGATCACCGCTGCCAACGACATCATGCAATCCGAGATCTCGCCGATCTCTGACGTTCGCGGAACAGAGAATTACAAGCGGCTATTGCTGAGGCAGCTGTTACGGGCGCATTTTGTAGAAATGTTCGGAATATGAAGAACATCGATTCACATTCACACGTTCGGGGCGAAAGCATATATCTCGATGACATTCCACTTGTTCAGGGGACGTTGTTCGCGTGTGTTTATGATTCGGCGGTCGCGCGCGGGAAGTTAGAGAGCATTGATACAAGCAAGGCGGAAAGGAGCGAAGGTGTTGTTCGAGTCATCACCGCGAAGGACCTGGTCGGCGAGAACCAGATCGGCGGGATCGTTCCGGACGAACCGCTCCTTGCCGATGGTGAAGTTCACTTTCAGGGGCAGCCGATCGCGATCGTTGTTGCGACGAGTGAGACACTTGCACACAAGGCTTCGAAAAAGATCACTGCGGAGATCGAGCCGCTGGAGCCGGTGACCGATCCGCGAGTTGCCGCGGCTAACGAGAGCTTTATCGTACCGCCGAAAAAGTTCGTTCTGGGTAACACGACCGCTGCCTTCGGGAGCTGCGAGCATGTGTTTGAGGGCCGCACCGAGCAGAATGGGCAGGAGCATCTTTATATCGAGACGCAGGGAGCCTACGCGCTGCCGACCGAGGCGGGCGGGATCCGCGTTTATTCATCGAC
>JAFAOW010000094.1 GCA_019247455.1 Acidobacteriota bacterium
CTTGAAGAGCAGTGTAAGAGATTGGACGCGAGTGAAGAACAGCAGATGGCGGATCAGGGTCTCGCTTCGGAAGTTGACGATTGGCCTGCATACTGAATCCTCAACGGCAAATTCGGTCGATAGGACAGCCGTTCGAGTGACCGGAACGGCTCTTTGTTGTCAGCAGCGGACTGGCCGGCCGCTCACGCAGGCGATTCTGACTACCAGTTGACCTGCCCTTCTTTCGACGTGTCGATCTGAGCAAGCTCGACGCCCTCGTTAAAGAGGAAGATCTTCATATTGTCGAAAAGGAAGGTATGAGAGTCGGGGTTTGAGACATCGAGCCCGAAGTGGTTTATAAGCTGCATCTGCTTTTGCTGCCATTCCTTCCAGCAGCCCTGACAGATCTCCTCGGCAACACGCTGGCCGAGTTCATTCGGGATCGGGGCAGATCCGAGCGGCTCGCCCTTTTGACCACAGCGGGAGCAAACAAATTTATCGCCAAACAAAGCCATGTCTGGAGTTTATCACGCAGGTTCAGCCAGCGTAACTTCCTCACCAGCCGTCGCGTCAATATTAAAGGGCAAAATTGGGTTGATAATTGGGTTTGGGGCATCTAAAATCAGAGGTTGACGCGTTCCCGGGTTGCCGTATGCAATCTAAACAACGTACCATTGGGAACTTTCATCGAACCGTGAACTGATCCTTTTCGTTGAAAGTTGATCTGGAGGCTATAAATTGAGTTCTAAGGCGAAACAAGTTTTACTTTGGCTGATCATTATTTCGAGCGCGCTCGTCTTTGTCTGGTATCTCCAGCAGGGGCAGAAAACGCCGCCTAAGGACCTCTCTTTCGACCAGGCCTTAACCCAGATCAGGAACAAGGATATCAAGGAGATCCTCGTCAAGCAGGATTCGCTCGAGTTGACCAGTAAGACCGACGCGAAAATGACCGCGCGGCTCGACTCGAGTGATGCTACGCGTGACCAGATCTTCCAGGCGGCGAAGGACACTGACACCATCGTAAAGCTGGAGCCTCCGTCAAGCGGCCTCGGATGGCTCGTGCTCGTGAACGCACTTCCATTCATCCTGTTAATGGGTTTCCTCGCATTTACGCTTCGTCAAATGCAGGCCGGAGGCAACAAGGCCCTTTCATTCGGCAAGTCGAAGGCAAAGTTACTGAACAACCAGCAGAAGCGTGTGACGTTCAAGGACGTGGCGGGCGTTGACGAAGCTAAGGAAGAGCTGCAGGAGATAATCGAGTTCCTTAAGGACCCGCAGAAGTTCCAAAAGCTCGGCGGCAAGATCCCCAAGGGTGTCCTCATGGTTGGCCCTCCGGGAACGGGTAAGACCCTTTTGGCGAAGGCTGTCGCCGGAGAGGCAAACGTGCCGTTTTTTTCCATTTCGGGTTCAGATTTCGTAGAGATGTTCGTAGGCGTCGGTGCGAGCCGTGTCCGTGACCTTTTTGAGCAGGGCAAGAAGAATGCGCCGTGCATCATCTTTATCGACGAGATCGATGCCGTCGGCCGCCATCGCGGTGCGGGTCTCGGAGGCGGTCACGATGAACGCGAACAGACCCTCAATCAGCTGCTCGTAGAGATGGACGGCTTCGAATCGAATGACGGCGTCATTCTGATGGCTTCGACGAACAGGCCGGACGTGCTCGATCCCGCGCTGCTTCGCCCTGGACGATTTGACCGTCGCGTTGTGGTAGGACGTCCTGATGTCCGCGGCCGCGAGGGCATACTTAAGGTTCACACTCGGAAGATCCCTCTTGATGAGGGCGTTGATGTCAGCGTGATCGCACGCGGCACGCCCGGATTCACCGGAGCGGATCTCGCGAACATCGTCAACGAAGCTGCCCTCAACGCGGCCCGATATAACAAGAAAGTTGTGGCGATGTCAGATTTCGAGATCGCCAAGGACAAGGTGATGATGGGTGCCGAGAGGAAATCCATGGTCATTTCCGACGAGGAGAAACGCATCACGGCTTACCATGAGGCTGGGCATACCCTTGTTGGCCTTAAGGTCCCGAATATCGACCCTGTTCACAAGGTCACGATCATTCCACGCGGCATGGCCCTGGGTGTGACGATGTACCTTCCTGAGAAGGACAGACTGAGCGCTTCAAAAGAGTATTTGCTCGGTCAGATCGCTATGGCGATGGGAGGTCGTATCGCCGAGGACATCTTCATCGGTTCGATCACGACCGGGGCTTCAAACGACATTGAGAAGGCCACCGAAGTCGCCCGGGCGATGGTCTGCGAGTACGGGATGTCCGATCTTGGGCCGATCACGTTCGGAAAGAAGGAGGAGCAGATCTTTCTCGGTCGCGAGATCGCCCAGCACCGTGATTATTCGGAAGACACTGCTATCAAGATCGACAGCGAGGTCAAAAGGATCGTCGCCGATCAATACGCCCGCGCCGAGAAGATCATTACCGATAACAAGGATGCGTTGGTTCGGCTAGCCGAGGCACTATTGGAATTTGAGACGCTCGACAGTGTTCAGATCCGTCGCGTCATTGCGGGCCTGCCGCTTGAGGGTACGGATAGAGCAGATACCGCGAACTCGTCTGAAACGGAAGATTTGGGTAAAGAGAAGAAATCGATCCTTCCGCCGATAACGGGCAATAATCCGGTAACGGCGTAGTAGAACTTGTCGGTCTGATGTAGGTCCTATGGGTCGTATAAGGCCTATAGGACCTATTAGTTTATGGACTGGAAGACAAACCGACGCGTCATCCCACTCGACAGGCCCCTAGTGATGGGCATCCTGAACGTCACGCCGGACAGTTTTTCGGACGGCGGGAAGTTCGCGGATCTCGATTCGGCCATTCAGCGCGCCGAGGAGCTGATCGCGGAGGGCGCCGATATCATCGACGTTGGCGGCGAATCGACCCGGCCGGGGTCGATCAGGGTGGCTGCCGAGGAAGAGGTCCGGCGAACGGCACCTGCCATTGAGGCGATCAGCCGCCGCTTCGACACTCCGATATCGATCGACACGACCAAACTGGAGGTCGCAAAAGCGGCGATCGAGGCGGGCGCCGAGATAATTAACGACATATCGGGGCTAAGGTGGGAGGAACAGCTCGCGGCCGCCGCGGCCGCAAGCGGCGCCGGCCTTGTTCTAATGCATTCGCGCGGTGAGTTCGAGACCATGCATTCGCAGCCGCCCGTCCGTGACATCCTGGTTGAGACCATTCACGGGCTTAATACGAGCATCGAAGTTGCGGCCAAACACGCAGTTTTGCCGGCGCAGATCGTTCTCGATATAGGTATCGGCTTCGGTAAGACACCTGAGCAAAACTTAGAGTTGCTTGCTAAGCTTGATAAGATCGTCGCTGAATTTGATGATTTTCCGATACTCGTAGGCGCTTCACGAAAGTCGTTCATCGTGAGGACGCTAGGCCCCGCAAATGCGGAGGCAAGGCTGGGAGCTAGTCTGGCTGCCGTGATCGTGTCTGTACAAAACGGAGCAAAGATCGTGAGAGTGCACGATGTCGCGGAGACCGGCCAAGCGATAAAATTGCTAGAGGAATTCAAAAATGTTTAGACAATACTTACTCTTGGCAGCATTGATATTGTTAGCGGCATGGGCCGCCTATGCGGATGTAGCGCCGCCAGATGGCTATGTTCGGGTGTCGAGGTCGATCATCCTTCACACTGACGAGGACTTATCCGATTACAGGTTCTTTCTTGTTTCGGGTAACTTGGTCAAGGAGGTGGTCCCCGTAAAGGGGCAGGAGGTCACGCTATCGAGTCTCGGCGGCGGTGCGCGGTACTCCGGCGGTACGCTCTACGCGATCCCCAAGGCGAACGCTACAAAGTATCCGCCCACCCTCGATAGAGATCAGATGGAAGAATTGTCCTCCATGCTTTTCGATAAAAAGATAAAGGGCGCTACTGAGCTCCTTCGTGAGGGGTTCAGCGCCGAGGTCAAAAAGGAGGATGAAAAGACCGTCCGCAATGCGGAATATCGCCTGTCCAAAGCGGCAGACGGCATTAAGGCTGAGAAACTGCCTTCCCCGGGTCAGCAGTCAAACCCTGCTGTTTCGGACCCGGTCAAGAGCCAAACCAGCGCACTACCTTTGGTGGCCAGCGGCCTGCTGGTTGCCGGGGCAGTATTGGGCGCAGGTGTTTGGTACAGACGCAAAAAAGCTAACGACCAATGAGCCCGCTCAGAATAGTTCTTACGATCACACTTTTGGCGGCGGTTACCGCCGGCTTCAAGGACTGCTATAAGGCGGTCACGAATTCCGGTCTCCCGGCGCATATAAAAACTGTCGCGGTGCCCGCGTTTCAGTTCGAGCCGCGCGGGATGCGCTTTCGCGTCGCCGAGCGATTTACAGATGCTGTGATGCGCGAGATCGTCCGACGCGGGAACGGGCTTAAGGTCCAAAGCTCGACAAATGGTGCCGATGCGGTGCTCGAGGGGAATATTCGTGATTTCAGCTTTACGGGCGTGCTTCTTGATAAAGAGGGCCGTGCCCGCGTTTATGAGGTAACTATCGTAACCGCCGTCACTATCCGTGACCTTAAGGACAACAAGGTGCTTTACGATAACCAGAATTTCATTTTCCGCGACTCCTTCGAATTTACTTCTGATCCCCGATCGTTCTTCAACGAAGAGGATCCCGCCGTCGAGCGCATGTCCAAAGCTTTTGCGGAGTCGGTCGTATCGACTTTTGTGAACGGCATGGGCGTCAAGGAAGACAAGCACTAGATCGTGCTCCTTTTCGCGGCCCTTAAATATGGTTTTATCGAGAGAAGATCTTTGGAATCAGCTCAAGCGGGGTGAGCTTGCGCCGGTCTACACGCTGTTTGGCGTGGAAACATTTCTTCGCGACAAGGCTTTGAAGACGATCGCCGACACGGTGTTCGACACAGGAGATCTACGCGATTTCAACGACACGACCTTTAGCCTCAACGTCGAGGGAAATCTAGAAAAAGCCGTTGCGGCTTCATCGCAGCTGCCCATGATGTCTCGTCGCAGACTCATTCGAATTACCGACGTGCGCGTTTCTCAGACGGGATTTCGGGATACGCTTACCGAGGAAGACGAAGCGCTTCTGTCATCTTATCTCGCCCAGCCAGTAACCGATGCAGTCATCATTTTCATCGCGGACGAGCTTAATGGCGTTCGGAAGATGGGTAAATTCCTCCGCGATAAGACAGCCGCGATAAATTTTGAGCCTCTTAACGAACGTCAATTGCTGGAGTACGCTCGCAAAGAATTCGCTGCTGCTGATCTCAAGGTTACGGAGCCTCAGGTCCGCAGTGTGGTCGGCCGCATTGGAAGTGACGTTCGGCATTTGTCGAATGAGATAAATAAGCTTGCAGCGGCTGCGTTACCCGGCGACACCTTAACTGACGAACTGATCGAGGCATTGGTTCCCGATTCGAGCGAGCTTGATAATTTTGCTTTTACGAATGAGTTGCTGGCCGGACGCCCCCAGCGTGCAGTCGCGCTGCTTGAAAAGACCCTTGATGACGGAGCTGAACCTATTGCATTGATCGGTACGATTTCCTATAAGTACCGGACGCTGATGATCATAAAGGACATGATGGCACGAGGGTTGGATCGCAGAGAAGTGGCCTCCGCTGCAAAAATGCGCTACACGGATCAGGAAGCGTTCTTCGCCGCTGCGAGACGGTCTGATGTTAAAAAACTAGCGCGCGCCCTCGAGCGTATAGCCGAGACCGATCTTGCTATAAAGACCTCTGTCGGGGGCAGCGGACCCGCCGCTTCAAGAATGCAGATCGAAAAGCTCGTTTGCGAATTGGCTCAGCTCTCTAACTAGATCGGAGCAAGCGCCGACGCCCGATTAAAGTAGTTGTAAAGTTCGTTGTAATCCCCGATCGCACGCTGGAGTATCAGCGGCAATTGCGGCAGATCGTTATTGTTCACGATCAGGTTAAGATTTCGCAGGAACGCGTCATGCGCGTTCATCGTCGTCCCGCTGTCTTCAAGCGAGATCAGGAAAAGGCGCCTTCGCTCTGACGAGTACATGGCGTTCGCCTTCTGCTGAATGATCGCCGCGCCGCCGATCTCGGCGGCGAAATCGGGCGAGAATATGAGTATCTCGGTTTTGCCTTCACGCAGTCTTTCGTTTGCCTGCGCAGGGGTCTGAGCAACGTAAACCTTGTACCCCGCCTTTGCGAGTATCCGTGCCGTTTCGTCTGTTTTCTCGCCAAGACAGAGAAGGATTCGCCGGGGCTTTTCCATTTCATCGTCTTCCGCCACCGCTGCCTTGTCGGTCTGCAACGCTGACATCAATGAACGCAGCGCGCTATTTATTTGGATATCAGCTTCTTTTGCGGCAAAGTCGGTCGGGCTGTCTGCGGTAGCTTCGGCCGGTTTGCTTTGGGCAAGCTGCTCAACAGTTGATGGACCCTTGCCGGAGGCGTCCTTCTTCACGCGGAGCAGATTCTGGCAGCGCGGGCAGCGGACTGAAAAATTCCCGCTCGGGATCTTCGACTCGTCAAGCTGAAGCGAAACTGAGCAATTGTCGCAGCGTACGATCATATTTTTATTCCATCATATTGAGAACCGAATCAGGATTCTCCGCCGGTGGAGGCGGGATAGCCGGCTTCGGCATTGGTCGGTTCCGTCCCGCGTTCACGTAATCTTCGGTGTTCGAAAGGCCTTTCAACTGGAGCAGTAAGTTGTTCTGATTCGTAGCGAATGAGAGCCCGTCATCCATAGTGATGACACCTTTCTCGATCATGCCGCGGATCACCGTGTCAAAGTCCTGCATTCCATCGATCTCACCGTCGCGGATCGCGTCGAGCAGGGTCTTTCCGTCCTGCTCGCCCTTTTCTATGTACTCGCGGGTTCGCGGATTCGACCGGAGGATCTCGACCGCGGCTATTCGCCCGCGTCCGTCAGCGGTAGGGATCAGACGCTGCGATACGATATACCGGAACGTTTGCGCAAGCCGTGTGCGAATGACCCGCTCCTCGTTTTTAGGATAAAGGCCGATGATACGATCGATCGTTTTCGACGTATCGATCGTGTGAAGCGTGGAGAGGACCAGGTGGCCTGTCTCTGCCGCCTCTAGCGCGATCTCCGCGGTCTCGAGGTCACGCATTTCGCCAACGAGAATGACTTTCGGAGCCTGTCGCAGAGCCGCTCTTAAGGCCGAGGCAAAATCTTTTGTATCGGCTCCGACCTCGCGCTGATTGATCGTGCTTTTCTTGTGCGAATGCAGAAATTCGATGGGGTCCTCGATCGTAACGATGTGGTACGCCTTAGTCTCGTTTATGCGGTCGATGATCGCAGCCAAAGTTGAGCTTTTACCTGAGCCCGTTGGGCCGGTCAACAGCACAACGCCGTTTCTAATGTCTGCGATCTCAGCCAATTGAGGCGGGAGCTTCAAAGCCTCGAACGTCGGGATCTCGTGCGGAATGACGCGCATCACCACAGAAAACGAATTCCGCTGCTGGAAGATGTTGACGCGGAAGCGGCACTTCCCGGGCAGAGCGTAGCTCAGGTCTGCCGTGCGGTATTTGACGAGCTGTGCTGCGGCATCGGGATTGTCGCGAACAAGCGACATCGCGATCATTTCCGTCTGAAAGGCCGACAATCTTCCTAGCCCGATGGGCGATGTTGGATACAGAGTGCCGTTTATCTCCACCTGCGGTTTCTGGCCGCACGAGAAATTCAGGTCACTGACGTTCTCCGAGGTGAGCAGCATCTGCTCAATGATCGGCGCTATATCTAGCAAACTCATTAGGTCTGTTAACTCCTGATGCGGTTCGTGACGAGGCGGGGTGGGAATAGACGGCTCTAACCGTCACAGACATTATGACGGATTATTACCTGCAAGTGCAAGACATAATTTAACTTTGTTTAGCCTGTTTGTTTACCGCCGCGGCTTGAAAAGCGCTAAAATTCGCGGCAATATCGTCCGCTGGTGAGAATAGCTCGCTTATGACGGCTGCCGAGTCGGCCCCTGCGGAGATGACCGACGTGATATTTTCGCGGTCAATACCGCCTATGGCAACGAGGGGAATTTGAGGCAGGGCATGTCGTACTGCGGCGAGCCCGTTGAGACCGACGGTTGGGGCGGCGTCCCGTTTCGTTCGAGTCGCAAATATAGGACCTATCGCAATGTAATCAATGGGCGCTCGTGAGGCGCGTTCTGCCTGTTCGATATCATGAGTCGATAGTCCGATCAATGCCGAGCCCCCTAACAACCGCCTTGCCTCCTCTGGAGGCAGATCGTCCTGTCCGAGGTGCACACCGTGCGCCTTGACAGCCAAAGCGATGTCCACGCGGTCGTTAATGATCACCGAAACACCCATCTCACGGGCGATGTTCATGACAGCCAGGGCTGCTTCATAAAATTCCTGGGCAGGAGCGGATTTTTCGCGCAGCTGCACGAGCTTGGCGCCGCCGGCAATAAATTGACGAACCTGTTCCACGTGCGAAAGGCCTGATAAGCGGACGTCGGTTATGGGATAAACAGCAGGAAGGCGGAACGTCAAGGTATTAACCCCTTCATCATCAAGAAGCAATCCTCACCATTGTTGTAGTACTTGATCACACGCTGGACGACGGTATAACCCAATTTGCGATACAGGCTCTGGGCATCGACATTGCTGACACGCACCTCGAGCATGATCGTAGAGATATCGCGGGCCCTCAGCGCATTTTCGATATGTGCAAGCAGGAGCCGCGCTATGCCGCGCCGGCGATGTTCCGGAGCGACTCCTATGGTCGTGAGGTGGGCGGCATTATTCTCATTGCACATTGCGAAGGCAAACGCGACCAGTTCGTCCTCAGGCGTAACAACGCGGTAACTTAGCGTACGAGGCTCCCCGAGGAGATACTCGAATGTGTATTTTGTGTAATTATCCCCGTTGCGAAAACACCGAATATTCAGCCTCAAAACTTCGGCAAGCTGGTCGGACGTCAGCGGCCTGATCTCATAGGTGGTGGCGGGCGCCGGAACGATGACCTCCGGTTCGGCAAAAACCGTTGGTACAAAAAAGTTGCGGATCACCTCGAGAACGGCCATCGCTAAACGATCAGCATACAGTCGCCGTAGCTGTAAAAACGGTACTTTTGCTCAACGGCATGCCGGTAAGCCTTCATTATAAGTTCGTGCCCGCCAAAAGTTGAAGTAAGAATTAGCAGCGAGCTTTTTGGCAAATGAAAATTGGTCAAAAGGGCGCCCACGGCCTTGAATTTGTAGCCAGGCGTTATCGTCAGATCAGCCGTATGCTGTCCTGCGACAAAAGAGCCGTCTCTTAGGTTGCTCTCAAGGGCACGAGTGGTCGTCGTTCCGATAGCAACGATGCGACGTTTCGTCTTGACGGCCTCGTTCAGTTCACCGGCAGTCTCGGCAGAGATCTCATATCTCTCAGCCATGACCGAGTGCCGGCTCGTCTCCTCGACGCGCACAGGTTCGAATGTGCCATAGCCTACGTGCAGCGTGATCCGTGCAGTGTTGATATGCCGTCTTTCTAACCGCTCTAGAACGTCTTGCGTGAAGTGGAGACCCGCGGTAGGAGCAGCGATCGCACCTCGTTTTTTGGCATACACGGTTTGATAGCGCTCGCGATCAGGATCACTTTTCTGCTCCCGCTTTATATACGGCGGGAGCGGCGTCCTGCCATATTTGTCGATCAGCGGATCGAGATCGCCTGTCGAGCGAAGATTTATGATCACCTTCCCATCGTCCGACTTTTCGATGACCTCGGCCGAGAGATCTTCGGCAAAAACAACGATCTTCCCGGGCTTCAGGCGCTTGGCGGGCCTTGCGAGACATTCCCAGTTTCGATTCCCCATGTCGCGTACTAAAAAGAGCTCAATTCGTCCTCCCGTGTCGAGTGACCCTTGAAGGCGTGCAGGGAAGACCCGTGTGTCATTCATCACGACAAGATCTTTCGGCGAAAGCAGGTCTGGGAGATCCGTGAACATCCGGTCCGAGACCCTGCCGGTCGAGCGATCGACGATCAGCATCCGTGAGGCGGACCGCTCGGCAAGAGGCTCCTGAGCGATCAGCCCGGGCGGCAGGTTGTAATCGAATTCGGAGATCAGCATTCCAAATCAAAAAGGCATGCCGGTAAGACATGCCTTTGGTCAGGATCATTCTAAAGAATGATCAGTTCAATTATTACTTACCTCTGTAAAATTATGATCCATAATATCACCCCCAGTGGAGCGATTATCTCACAGCCCGTCTAAGAAATGCGAGCATGAAGTGGTGCCGGAGGTCGGACTCGAACCGACATGAAGTTGCCCTCGCCAGATTTTGAGTCTGGTGCGTATACCAATTTCGCCACTCCGGCGTGGAATTTAAGATGATAAAGTTTGCCTGGGCCTCGGTGCAAGACAGTTATGTCGTTTCATGGCTCGATGAGCTGGGTGACGGTAATGCGCGTCTTCGCTTCATCCAGGTAGGTCTCGATCCGTGCGGCGACTTTTTGCTCGCTAAGCAAACCGTGGATCTCTGCACGCTTTTGGCTAAGGGTCGGGACAACCACACCGGGGAATCGCCTTCTGAAATCTGGCGCGTATTTTTCGTTGTAGTACTTCGTTTCCTCGTCGGCCGACACGACCACGAACGACCTAAACCGAAAATCGACGTAATTCTCGATCGCGATACGTCGCGCGATAAGTGCCTCAAAATCCTCATCCTTAACCGAACTAAAGCCCACGCGCTTGAGTCTGGCCTCGAACGCCGCCGGTGACGGAAATCGCTCAAGAGTAGCGTTTATTTGTTCCGCGATCTCCGCCGGTGCAGCTGCTGCTCGAGGAAGACGTTCCGCCTCAAGGGCAAAAATGTTCTGATCGATCAGGGTTTGGAGCGCCTGGTTAAGGTCCTCCTTCCTTGGCGGGTCGATCGGAGTTCCGGGCTGCAGGGCGAGCTGCCAGAGCAGATCGGAATAGGTTATCAATTCCGTTCGTACGCCGTCGCTGACAGTTGCGACCGTCTTGTCGACGACCTGTTGGGCATAAGCTACAGATTCTGTTGCATTTAGCACAACGAACACCGCCAAAAACAGTGCCATTCGCCTAATACTGATGATCCCGCTTGTCCCCATCGATATATTTGATTCTCGATTCCAGGGCCGTCGATGTCAACGTGATCTTTCGAGCGTTAAATATATTGACACTATGTTGAAAATTGTTTTTAATTAGGAGGGAGTTCTTTCCGATTCATTTCGACCAAATTCTCCCTAACTGACCGTTAGACTTGCACCACCCAGGCTGCGAACGGACACCTAATGCTAACCTCTTCGCCGCCTAAAAAGGACGCCACGGCTACCTCTGCGAGCAGACAGCTCGACCCTGTCTCGAATGACCTTAAGTTCATTTCCGAGCTGGGGCGCAGCCTGCTCATGGCCGTTCATCCCAAGAAGGTGGCTTCGCGTGTTGCCGAGGCCATCCAGCAGGGAGTAGGCGCCGACGTCTGCGTCTTCGTCGTTGAGCTCGAGAATATTGGCCTGATCAGCTGCGCTTCTAAAAACGGCGAGTTGATCGACGAATCCCTTCTCGACCGAGCCAGGATCGAGAGGTGGCTCGCCTTTATGCCGCCGCAGATCGGCTACACCGAAGACACATCTTCAGAATTCCTGATCGAGAATGGCGAACACGCGATCGAATACGTTTCGCCGCTGCACATCAACGGCGAGATACGCGGGGCGATCATCACAGGGTTCAATTCCTCTGCGGAGCTGACTGACAACACATCTCGCCTCATAGACGCGGCGACCCAGATGGCCGCAATGAGCGTTAACCTCACTTCTCATTACGAATCGGCCATCAACAGCTCGATCAGCGAGGCCCGCGCCGAACACCGCCGGTTCACAGAGGCGGTGCTCGACTCACTGCCCGTGTCCATTTACGTCGTCGATCGCGACTACCGCATCGTGACATGGAATCGTCACCGGGAGGAAGGCGAGCAGGGAATACCTCGAGAAGCAGCGATCGGCCGCGACGTGTTTAGCGTCCTCGAGAAGTATCCGCAGGGGCGGCTGAAGCAGGAATTCGAGCGGGCGTTTCGCACCGGAAAGATCGAGCGGATCGAGCAGCAAACTGTTGCCGATGACGGCTCGACCCGTCACTGGATGGTGAGCAAGGTACCGATGCGCGACCCCGATTCCGGAGACGTTACGCATGTCATCACGATCGGAGAAGACGTAACTGTCCGCGTTGAAGCAATACACGCTATCAGCCGGGCTGAGAAGCTTGCGGCCGTAGGCCGTTTAGCGGCGGGTATTGTTCACGAGATAAACAATCCTCTCGCAACCATCGCGGCCTGTGCGGAATCGCTTGAACAACGCATTGACGATGGTGAATTTAGTTCTTCCGCCTCCGAGGCGGACCTCGCCGAGTACCTTGGCCTCATTAAGAGCGAGGCCTTTCGCTGCAAGTCGATCACGACCGGACTTCTTGATTTCAGCCGGATACGCACGGGCGAACGGGAATCGGTCGATGCCGGCGATATTGTTCGTTCAGCCGCGAATCTCGTCTCCCATCAAAAACGCGGTAACGGTATCATTCAAAATGTCGAGATAGATAGCCACCTTCCTCTGGTGAGCGCGGACGCCGGTCAGATCCAGCAAGCGATCATCGCTCTCGCCACAAACGCGATCGATGCTATGCCGCTGGGCGGCACGCTGACTTTTCGCGTTGCTCCCCACGGTAACCGCGTGCTGATCGAGATCAAAGATACCGGTGAGGGCATCCGGCCAGAGAACATGTCAAAGGTCTTCGAGCCGTTCTTCACCACGAAAGAGGTCGGCAAAGGCACCGGCCTTGGCCTCGCCGTATGCTACGGCATCATTTCCGAGCACGACGGGCGCCTCAGTGTCCGATCAAATGTCGGCAAAGGCACGACATTCAGCATCTTCCTACCCGCGGTTAGAGATTAGCCGCGACAATCCCCCAAACCTATGCCCAAATTGTTAGTCGTCGATGACGAGAAGAACCTAAGACTAGTTGTCGAAAAAGAAATGACCCGGCAAGGCCACGAAGTGGCCACCGCCGAAGACGGCGAGGCCGCCTGGTCGCTGCTCGAGGAACAGGATTTTGATGTCGTGCTTTGCGATATCAATATGCCGCGGCTCGACGGCCTTGGTCTCCTGCGCCGGACCCGCGACCGCAACCAGAATCCGCCTGAGGTGATCATGCTCACCGGACAAGCGACCGTAGAGTCTGCCATCGAGGCGATGAAGCTCGGTGCCTATGACTACTTGACCAAGCCTTACCGCATCGGCGAATTGTCCGCTCTTGTGACGGCTGCTGCGGAAAAGCAGCAGCTAAAGGTCGACAATCAGCGGCTCCGCGCACAGATCGCCAGGGCCAACCGTGACATACCCGAGATCGTCGCGGATTCACCGCAGATGAAGGAGGCCCTCCGTCTCGTAAACCGTGTCGCCCCTTCAGACACTTCGGTACTGATCACGGGTGAGTCCGGCGTCGGTAAGGAGTTGATCGCCCAAGCGATACACAAGCTAAGCGATCGGGCCGACAAGCCTTTTATCGATCTGAACTGCGCCGCCTTGCAGGATACCCTGCTCGAAAGCGAACTTTTCGGCCACGAAGCGGGTGCTTTCTCCGGGGCCCGCGCTCGAAAGCTGGGACTTTTTGAGATAGCCGACGGCGGAACACTGTTCCTCGACGAGATCATGGAGATGCCGATGCAGCTTCAGTCGAAACTGCTCCGTGCTTTGGAAACGCGTTCATTCTTCCGCGTTGGCGGTACGAAAAAGGTCGAGGTCGATGTACGGCTCGTCGCGGCGACAAATCGCGACAAGGATCAGGCCGTCGCCGAGGGAGTGTTCAGGGCCGACCTTATGTATCGCGTCAACAGTTTTGAGATCTACATTCCGCCCCTTCGCGAACGCCGCGAGGACATTGAGCCGCTTGCACGGCACCTGCTGCATAAGCTGGCTGGACACGACGAGCCCGAGCTTTCGCCGGCGGCTATCGAGGCGCTGAATTCATTCGAATGGAGCGGCAACGTCCGCCAACTGCGGAACTGTCTCGAACGGGCGATACTTCTGACGGACAACGGCACGATCACGCCTCGCGAACTGCCTCCCGAGATCGCGTATCGCACCGAGAGGCCCAGTGTCTCGGTTAGCTATGGAACACCAGCCGCACCGCCCGTCGCATCCTTCCAAAACGCGTCGCCCACCAATCTTCGCGATGTCGAGAGGCAGCAGATCATCGGAGCGCTGGAAAAGACCGGCTGGCATCGAGGCAAGACCGCAGAGCTGCTTGGTATCTCGCCATCAACACTTTATCGCCGCCTGCGCGAATATGGCCTGGAGGTCCGGTAAGGCGAATATGCAGCGATCACTCTCACTCGTTGTAGCCAGTTTCGTGATATTCGCTGCGGCTGTCGCGGCTTCGGCACAAGCTTCTCTTCGCGGCACCGTGACCGACGTCATCGACGGGCGGACGGTCGTTGTTGAGCTGTCGAACGCGCCCGTGCAGGTCACTCTCCAATACATCGAGACGCCTGTGGCGGGCACACCGATGGGTGAGACCGTGAAACTCCACCTGAAGAATCTTCTTCTCGGAAAGACGGTCGATTATCGTCCGGGCACTCTTCAGTTCGGGCAGTCGACGGGCCGTCTGATGATCGGCGATGTTGATGTCAGCGAACAAATGCTTCGCGACGGAGCTGCGTGGCACCTGCCTGCGCATCTCTCGGGCCAAAGTGCCGACCAGTGGGCGGAATATTCCTCTTTTGAGGCGGCGGCAAAGGGTGAGAAGCGCGGGATCTGGGCGCAGGCCGCTCTGAAGCCTTCATGGCAGAGCCCTGCTTCAGCGAACTCGAATTCCGTTCAGGTAGCGTCGACGCGTCCGACACGCCCGAAAGGAAAATACGGCGACGTAAATCCGAATCTCGGCGACGTCGGGGCGCTCTATAACGGCTACAACGCCGAGACGCGCACCGGTTATATCGGGACCTCACCCCTCGGGGCCTCCAATGAGAGAGGATACGATCCCGGCTACGATACGGGAATGGATGTTATGTACTTTTACCGTGAGAATGAGGGCAATGGGCGCACGGGCTTTTTTGTGATCACAGTGTTTTTCAGGTCAGCCAACGGCAACGTTGCCAAAGACCCAACTCTTACGCTCACCGGCGCCGGAAAAGACATAAGGCTCTCGTCACCAAAGAAATTTGACTACCACCTGAACGACCGCGTCTATGAGGTACTGCAGTATCACGTCGAGCGTAGCGTGATCGAAAAGATCGTCAACAACGACTCGGCATACCTTCACATTGGGCAGGGGAGGATCCAATTCTACTGGGCCCGTTATCTGCTCTATAACCTGCTTCAGCTTTCGCGGTGATCATTTCTCAACGTACAGGTATCTTCGCTCCGAGAGGGGTATCAACTTTCGGACAAAGTTTCGTCCCGACCCTTGCAGCGGAGCCGCCAGGTTCTCCCCGCCGAAAAGCAGCAGCCGCCGTCTTCCCGCCCACTTTAACAGCGCAGGTACACGCTGGATCAGTTTATCGAGCGCGCGGC
>JAFAOW010000143.1 GCA_019247455.1 Acidobacteriota bacterium
GTGCAGCCGCTGCATCGCCGCGCGTGAGACGTTCTCCATCTCAGCTACGGCAACGAAATAGCGAAGATGCCGAAGCTCCACGGCTTGGAGCATATGCCTATCGGGCATGCTCAGGCAAGAAACATGGTCTTTCACAAGTGGGTGGGCAGCAGCGGATACTTGGAACATGAAAATATTGAATTCCAGTTGGCAGCCAGTACTTGAGATCGGACGCCTTGCCGTCGCGATAGCTCTCGCATTCCCGGCGCTGAGCGCTTGCAAGAGGAAAGTGGGGACGACGGCGGTAGTGCGCCCGGTCCGCTCGATTGTGGTTGAAAAGCGTCAAGTCACAGACCCAAAGGTCGTGTCCGGCCATGTGCGCGCGCGCAACGAGGTCAATCTCGCCTTCCGGATTTCCGGACGGATCGTTGAAAGAAAAGCGGACGTCGGCGACAAAGTAGAAGCTGGCCAGACAGTAGCCTTGCTGGACGCCGAAGTGGAACGGAACACCCGTAATTCCGCGCAAGCCGACGTTGCCGCGGCGCGCGCTTCTCTAGATCAATCGGAAGCTTTTGAACGACGTCAGAAGCAGTTGCTGAATGAAAAAGTGATATCGCCTAACGAATACGATGTCGCGTTGCGCCAATTGAAGACGACCAAGGCGCAGTTAGACGCAGCGGAAGCACGACTAAAATCCGCCGAGGAACAATTGAGTTACACCGAACTTAAATCAGACGCCGCCGGTGTGATTACAGACAAGGGAGCCGAGGTCGGCGAAGTAGTGCCGCCGGGGAAAATGGTTTTGCAGGTAGCGCAGCAATCCGGTCGCGATGGAGTTTTTGACGTGCCCGCTGAGGCTATTCGTGACGGTCTCGCGATCGGCGCGGAAGGTGAGGTCTGGCTCGCAGATAATCCGCAGATCAAGACTAGCGGCAGGGTTCGGGAGATATCGCCGCAGGCGGATCCTGTTACGCGAAATTATCAGATCAAAGCCGAGCTAACCGATCCGCCGCCGGGAATGTTTCTCGGAGCGACTATCCTGGGTCGGCTGAAATTGGGACCCGATAAGGTAATCGAAATCCCTTCTTCAGCGCTAACGATGACCGAGAACAAGGCCGCGGTTTGGGTAGTCAATGCTAACGACCAGCGTGTGCGTCGACGGGGGATCATGATTGCGCGCTATGCACCGGATTCAGTGATCGTGACGGATGGATTGAATTCTGGCGAAAGAGTCGTGACAGCCGGAGTGCAAGAACTTCACGAAGGTCAGGCAGTCAAGTTGTTAGGAGGTGACCAATGAAAGGTTTCAATCTTACCGAATGGGCGATTCGCCATAAATCGCTCGTGATTTACTTCATGATTGTGAGCGTGGTGGCCGGGGTATCGGCGTATATGCGCCTGGGACGCAATGAAGATCCCGAGTTCACGGTCAAAACCATGGTCGTCGCCACCATGTGGCCGGGCGCGACTCAGGAAGAAACGATGCAGCAAATCACCGATCGCATCGAGAAGAAGCTGCAAGACACACCTAACCTTTATTACCTAAAGAGTTATACGACCGCCGGGCAATCCACGATCTTTGTTTATCTGCTCGAGTCCACTCCGAAGAAGGATGTGCCACAGCTCTGGTATCAGGTTCGCAAGAAGGTCGGGGATATTAAGCAGACCCTTCCACAAGGAGTTGTTGGGCCGTTCTTCAATGATGAGTTCGGCGACACCTACGGGATTATCTATGGCTTCATGGCGGACGGCTTCAGTCATCGCGAACTGCGCGACTACGCAGAAGAGGCGCGCTCGCGCTTGCTGCGAGTTAAAGACGTTTCCAAAGCTGAATTCCTCGGAACCCAGGACGAGCGGATCTATGTCGAGTTTTCGACCCACCGACTGGCTGAACTCGGCATGGACCGCACGAAGCTGGTAGAGGCACTCGTAACGCAGAACGCCGTCGTGCCCTCGGGCTCTATTCAGACAAAGAATGAGTCGGTGCTCATGGATGTTACCGGTCGGTTTGCATCCGAGAAGGACTTGCGACAAATCAATTTCTCCTTTGGCGGAAAGATGCTGAAGCTAAGTGATATCGCGACGATCACGCGCGGCTATGCCGACCCGCCGCAGCCGATCTTCCGCGTCAATGGCAAGGACGCCATCGGCCTCGCGCTATCGATGCGGACCGGCGGCGATATTCTGGCATTGGAGAAGAACCTTGATAAGGCGATGGAGGAGTTCAAAGCCGAGCTACCAATAGGTGTCGAAACTTTCCTCGTCTCTAATCAACCAAAGGTGGTCCATCACTCGGTCGATGATTTCATGGAGGCACTGTGGGAGGCTATTGCGATCGTTCTCGTTATTAGCTTCCTCAATCTAGGTCTGCGAGCTGGTTTGGTTGTCGCAACCTCGATCCCGCTTGTGCTGGCGATCGTCTTCCTCACGATGCAGTTCTTTGGAATTGATTTACAACGCATCTCGTTAGGCGCGCTCATTATCGCGCTCGGGCTGCTCGTCGATGATGCGATGATTACGATCGAGAGCATGGTCTCGAGACTGGAGCACGGATGGGACTCGATCAAAGCAGCTATCTTCGCTTATGCTTCGACAGCTTATCCTAGACTTACCGGAACGTTAGTTATCGCCCTCGGCTTTGTACCCGTTGGTTTCGCAAAAAGCTCAGCGGGCGAATATACCTTCTCGCTTTTTGCGGTTGTAGTTATCGCCGTGCTCACCTCGTGGCTTGTCGCTGCGCTTTTTACTCCTCTTATCGGGACGATGCTTCTGAAGACGCAGCAGAAGAAGGATAAAGAAGGCGGCGGCCGGCTCGTGGGTTTATACCGTCGCGCTCTGCTTTTCACCATGCGACATGCCAAGGTGACACTGGCAGTTACGATCGCAGTTTTCGGCGTCTCGCTTTATCTCGCGCGGTTTGTTCCCAGCCAGTTCTTTCCCGCGTCGGACCGGCCGGAGTTAATAGTCGATCTGCGCCTGCGGCATGGCGCATCGATTTATGCCTCTGACACCGTATCGAAGAAACTCGACGACATCCTTCGCGGCGACTCCGACATCGTCCATTGGAGCTCCTACGTTGGGCGCGGCGCGATCCGATTCTACCTGCCGCTGGATGTGCAGCTGACTAACGACTTCTTCTCGGAAACCATTATCGTTACGAAGAGCCTGAAGGCGCGTGATCAAGTTAAGAAGCGCCTCGAGGCCGCACTTCAGGAGAAATTTCCTGAGGCGGTTGGAAGAGTTTCCCCGCTTGAGCTCGGCCCGCCGGTAGGTTGGCCGGTCCAGTATCGAGTTAGCGGCAGCGATCCATACAAGGTGCGTGAATTCGCAGACAAGCTGGCTGGCATAGTGGGAGCGAGCTCCGACATCCAAAAAGTGAGCTTTGACTGGATGGATCCGATTCGAAAACTTCGCATTCACATCAATCAGGATGAAGCGAGACAACTTGGACTTAGCTCCGCCGCCGTCGCCCAGGCGATTAACGCGGTTGTTACTGGCATTCCGGCGACGCAGGTGCGTGACAGCATTTATCTCATCGACGTAATGGTGCGGGCGGAAGCGTCGGAACGCATGTCGCTCGATACGATTCGCACGTTGAAGATACCGCTCCCGAACGGGCGCTCCGTGCCGCTAACGGAGCTGGCGACCGTCGATTACGCGCAAGACTTGCCGCTGATCTGGAGACGCGACCGGCTACCCACTCTCACTGTTCAAGCCGAACCGAAAGAAGGCGTGCTCGCCGCGACCGCCGTCGCAAACCTTGCGAACAAAATCTCCGAGATGAAGCGGCAACTTCCGGCTGGCTACAAAATCGTCGAGGGCGGCAGCGTCGAGGAAAGCGCGAAGGGACAGAATTCCGTCCTCGCAGTGTTCCCGCTGATGATGCTCTTGATGGCAACGGTCCTGATGATTCAGATGCAGAACTTCAGCCGCCTGTTTCTGGTTTGTAGCGTCGCGCCTTTAGGCGTCATAGGTGTCGTTCTCGCGCTATTAGTTACACAAAAGCCAATGGGCTTTGTTGCGATGCTAGGCACAGTCGCGCTCATCGGCATGATCATTCGAAACTCAGTCATCCTCGTTGATCAAATCCGAGTCGAGAAGGAAGCGGGACGCGCTGGCTGGGATGCTGT
>JAFAOW010000151.1 GCA_019247455.1 Acidobacteriota bacterium
TTATTCTCTGTAAGATCACGCCGCGGCTATGACCGCATCCCGACGCTTTGCCTCCTCAAGGTCAAGTCCATTTTCTTCGCTAAAATCGTAAGCCTCCCACGTAACGACAGGCATTTTCTCGAAATTCTCCGTCGGCGGAGGCGAGCTTGTACGCCATTCCAGGCCAGGCAGCATCCAGGGATTATCGCCGGCTGGCTTTCCGTAAATAAGCGAGTGAACCAAGTACACTGCCGGCATCAGCAGACCGACACCGAGAACAGAGGCCCCCGCGGTCGAGAAGATGTTAAGGACCTGGAATTCTTCAGGATAGGCGGCATACCTACGCGGCATTCCCTGGTAACCCAGAATGAACTGAGGGAAGAATGTAAGGTTGAATCCTACAAACACGAGCATCGCCGAGATCTTGCCCCAAAATTCCGAGTACATTTTGCCCGTCATCTTGGGCCACCAATAGTGGATACCGCCGAGGTAGGCGATGACCTGCCCGCCCACCATTACGTAGTGAAAGTGCGCAACTACGAAATAGGTATCCGTTAGATGCACCACAAGCCCCATCGAGCCGAGGAAAAGACCTGTCAGTCCTCCGATGAGGAAGAGTCCCATAAAGCCCAATGCATAAAGCATTGGCGTGTCAAATGAGACGGACCCTTTGTAGAGGGTCGCTGTCCAGTTGAACATCTTGATAGCCGAGGGCACCGCAACGACCATGGTCAGGAAGGAAAATACCAGGCCCGCATAGATCGACTGGCCGCTGACGAACATATGGTGGCCCCAGACGAGGAACCCGAACACTGCGATCGCGATCGAGGAGAAAGCTATGAATTCGTAGCCGAAGATCTTCTTTCGGGAGAAGTTCGAAATCAGTTCTGACACCACGCCCATTCCCGGCAGGATCATGATGTAAACCGCGGGATGCGAGTAGAACCAGAACATGTGCTGGAATAGTATCGGGTCACCGCCGATCGATGGGTCGAAGATCCCCACGTGAGCCACGCGCTCGATCGCCAGAAGCAGGATCGTGATCGCCACGACCGGTGTGCCTAACACCATGACGAGGCTTACGGCATAATGCGCCCAAACAAAGAGCGGCAGACGAAACCAAGTCATGCCCGGCGCACGCATCGTGTGGATGGTCACGATAAAATTCAGACCTGTCAGGATCGACGAGAATCCGTTGATAAAGATACCGAGGCCGACCGCCATCACATATGAATTGGAGAAGGTGGTGCTGTACGGCGTATAGAATGTCCAGCCCGTGTCGACACCGCCCTGCATTAAGGCATAGATGGTGAGAATACCGCCGATCCAGTAGATATAAAGACTCAGAAGATTAATACGCGGCAGGGCCAGGTCCTTAGCCCCGATCATGATCGGTATGAGGAAATTCCCAAGGATCGCGGGAATAGAAGGTATCAGGAAGAAAAAGATCATCAAGATACCGTGCTGCGTGAACACCTTGTTATACGTACCGGTCTCGAGCAGATCACTCGCCGGTGTCAAAAGCTCGAGTCTGATCGTCGCGGCATAAAGACCGCCCATCAAGAAGAAGAGCGAGACCGTGACCAAATACATGATCGCAATGCGCTTATGATCTTTGGTCAACAGCCAGGACTTCAACGTGGTGCCGTTGGTGATGTAATTCTTCTTGGCACCACTGCCGTAACCTGTCGCAATTGCACTTTCCGCGTTCATAAATTCCCTGTAAAAGTACTACCTATTTATTCGCCGGCGCATTCGGATTGCTCCCCGGTGCATTCTGCTTACCTCGGTCCGCCTTATTTCCGGTCATCGAGTTTGGAGCTGTTTGGCTCGCTGTGTTTGCCGCCGGCGCTCCAGGCGACGAGGTCGACCCTGCCGCATTTGGATTCAGAGACTTGATGTACGCGACCAGGCCGTTCAACTGTTCCTCGGTGACCTGCCCCTTGAAAGTCGGCATGATCGGCTGATATCCCTCGACCACCTGCGAAGCCGGGTTGAGTATCGAGTTGCGAATGTATTGCTCGTCAGCGGTAACGGTCGCCCCTCCAACGAGCTTCACTTGATTTCCAAAGAGCCCCTCGAGCTTTGCTCCGCGTTGCTGGGGCCCGCCGGCGTGGCACGAGGCGCAGCCCAACTTATTTGTGAAAAGATCTTTACCCATTTCGACAGGTGTTTGGCCTGACACGTTGCCGCTTAACCAATTATCAAAGTCGCGCTGCTCCATGACGTAGATCCATCCGCCCATGCCGGAGTGATTGAGACCGCAGTACTCGGCGCAGAAGAGATGGTACTTACCGGGTTTTGTAGCCTCAAACCAGAGGTAAGTGTATCTGCCGGGCACGACGTCGGCTTTTGTTCGAAAAGCGGGAATAAAGAAATCGTGCAGCACATCTTCCGTGGTCATTGTTAGCTTGATCTTCCGGCCGACAGGTACATGAAGCTCATTGATCTCGCGTTGGCCCGTCTCATGCTGGGCCTTCCACATCCACTGTTTGCCGACGATGTAGATCTCCATTGCGTCCTGCGGCGGGGTGTACTGATTGAAGTAAACTAGTGCTCCCCCGATGAAGATCGTCATAGAAATGACGAACGGAATTATCGACCAAACCGTTTCGAGCACCATCGAGCCATGGATCTCGTCAGGGATCGCATACTTCTCCCGCTCGCGGTACTTCATTCCGAAGAAAAATATCGCCGCGATGATGGGGATCGAGAACGCCACACTGATCGCGATAAGGTAGAAATACAGCGCATCGACCTGCCACGCGAATGTCGAGGCTTGCTCAGGAAATAATGGTACCCACGCTTGTGTCTGCATAAATAGGGGTCAGATGGCCCCGGTGTCGTCCGCTGGGACCGACTCGCCGCTCTCCAATGCTTTTTTCTTATTACGCCGCCAAAATACAAAGACCATCGCCCCGAGGCCGGCCAGGGTCAGGACTCCGGCCGCCCGCATCACCCTCAAGATCGCGAGGCCGTACTTCCCTGTCGCAGGATCATAGTGATAGCAGTAGAGGAGAAGCTGCTCGGCCGGATTTCCAACCTTATTCTCAGCCGAATCCATGATGCCGAACTTCAGGTCTTTGGGCGCGTAATCTATGCCGTAAAAATACCGCGAAAGCTTTCCTTGAGGCGTCAGGACCATGATCGCAGCCGCATGTGCGAACTGGTTCGATTTCTCATCCCACTTGTAATTGAAACCGGTCGCTTTTGTGACCGCGTCGATCGATGCCTGTGTCCCGGTCAGAAAATGCCAGCCGCCTTCGGTTCCGGGGCGGCCATAACGATCTAGATAACTCGCCTTTTTCTCTCTCGCCAAGGTCGGATTGTCGTTCTCGCGAGCGTCAAAACTGATCGCCACTACGTCGAATTCCTTCCCGGCATCGAAGTTGATTCCCTTGAGCGAGCCGGTCAATCCGTTGAGCACCTGATTGCAAAGCATCGGGCACTCGTAATAGACGAGAGCGAGCACCACGGGATGTCCGGGCGTAAAGTACTTGCCGAGCTTAACGGCGTTGCCGTCCTCGTCTTTGAACTCCGTGTCGAGCGGCAGCTGATCACCAAGCTTCTGGTCGATGCCTACGTCTTTTAACGCAGGCGGCATGCCATTCGGCTCATTCGCTGCAGGATCGTAATATCTGGGCGAGTAGAGAGGGGAATTATAGTGCTCGGGCTTTTGTGCCTCAGTGGCGGATGCGCAGAGCAGCAATGCCGACAGTGCGGTAAACACTGCCGCCGCAATAAACTTCATTGGCTGCTGTTTCGCCATACTACCTTCTCTTCAAACCGGTCATTCTGCCGGCACTCGCATCCGTCACGATCATCCGCGACTCGTCGAGATTCTTTTCGACGTCAGCGCCCGACTTCGCCTTTACGTTCTGCGTGAGGACCTTGTCGATGGCCTGATCGATCGGCAGCACACTGACGGTACCTGTTTTTTCGTCCTTCTGGCCGTGCTCCCAGAGATCTGCCCATTCCTTCTTCATCTCGCGATATTCTGCGGAAGGGGCGACCAGTTCCATGTTTACCCGGCCGTGCGGTCCCTCGACACCGAAGCCCGGCGCATCCTGCAGCCGAGGCTCCGGAGGCAGTTTCTCCTTGTCGGACATCGCCATCGGACTGGCCTCATTTGGGTCTGGGGCATTGAACGCTTTCATCTGATTCAGAAACGCCCACATTAGCCCGAATGTGATCAGAATGAGTAGGACCAGACCGACGCCAAAGCCAAGAATGCCCTTTAGCCTGACGTCGTTCTCTTCGTAAGGCCGACTCAGGTCGGCTGCCGAATCCGTGTGCTTATGCGATGCCATAACGAAACCTCAGTTAATGACTATGCCCGTGCTCGATAGCTCCTTCCAGATAAGGATCGTTGATCGGAACAAGCGGCCGTTTCATCAACTGCCCGAAAAACCACCACAGCCAAATGCCCCCGACCCCGATCGGAGTTACTATATCCATCCAGCTTACATAGAAAGATCCCTGTGCGATCGCTCCCGGGCTGATCCGCACCGTCGGTCCGATGTGCCAAAACATGTCCAGGAGCCGCATGAACAAAACAAATATCGCGATCCACGACAGCCACTTCCAACGACGCTTGAAGTCCTGCTGCAAGAGAACCAGAAACGGAAAGGCGAAGTGGAAAAAGATCAACGCAACCCCGATATATCCCCAGCCGCTCCGCATTCGAGTAAGGAACCACACCGTTTCTTCAGGGATGTTGCCCGACCAAATGATCAAGAACTGCGAGAAGTTGAAATACGCCCAAACCATTACCAGCGCGAGCATCAACTTGCCCAGGTCATGGAAATGGCGCCGCCCTAGAACGCCGTTCATCGGCGCGGTCTCGATCAGATTTGCCATCAGCGCGACCATGAAACAAAAGCAGCTAAGACCCCATCCGGCGACGTAGAGCAAGCCCCAAATGGTCGAAAACCAGTGAGGTTCGAGTGTCATGACCCAATCCACCACGGCAAAAGTGACCAGAATACAAAAGAGGACCATCGATGGACCGGAGAATCGCGATGCCTTCTCCAGCAGGCGGCGGGACATCTCTACATCCGGCGTCTTGTCCTGCTCTGCGGACCAGCTATTCAGCAGCCAGGCCATGAACATAAAAGCCGCAATGTAAAAGAATCCGCGCACGATCCATAGCCAGGGGGCCATGTAAACGCCGCGCTGCACCACCACCGGGTCGGTTGGCGGTAAATGGGTCCATTCGTAAAAGGTACCCGTGTAAACACCGATCGCGATCGGAATGAACATCAGGAACACCAGCGGAAGCGTCCGTGTGCCCGCCTCGCACGCCCGCCGGATCACCACTCCCCACGCACCACCTGTCATGTACTGGAGCATCAAGACGCCCAGACAGCCGATCCCGAGCCCGCCCCAAAACACAAAGGCAAGAAGCCACGACCGTAAACCCTGCTCAGGGAAGAAGAAAGTTCCCACCGCCCAGGCCACCAGGCCGATGCCGCCGACTCCCAGCGAAAGCGTACGCCAACGGTTCACCACGTCCGGTGCCTGATATTTAGAAACGTCGCTCATCTACGGCTTGCCCCCTTTGGCAGTCGGTTTTGGAGGGGCGCTATTTGTTGCTGTGTTAGCAGCCATCTTTGATTTGTCGTCCGGATTCTCACTTGCCTGCAAGGCCCGGATGTAGGCCACGATCGCCCAGCGGTCTGCCGGCTGGACCTGATAGCCATAAGAATTCATTTTTCCCCAGCCATTGGTGATCACGTCAAAGAAATGACCGACCGGTGCATTCCTTAGCCTGTCATCGTGATAGGTCGGCGGCTTCGGAAATCCGCGGCGAACGATCATCCCGTCGCCATTGCCGATCGGCCCGTGACAAACGATGCAATATATGTTGAATCGATCGCGGCCGCGCTCGATCAGCTCTTTGGTAACCGGCACGGGAAATTCATCGACATCGTTCGGAAAACTCGCAACAACTGTATTTCCGCTCGCATCCGTGGCGGTCTGAACCTGTGCGTTCGGGTTCGGATTATCGATCTTGCCCGTGTAAAACGCCTTATTCTCGTGCAGCTGCCCGCGAGCGACCGTTCCCTCAACGGGATCACGGGACGCACGTTTATCAGCAAAGAAATCGCTCTGCTTGTAGGCTTTATACCGCGGCTGATCCTGCATGTCGTAGCGGCAGCCGGCGGCAAAAGTAAAACTAAAAAGTAAAAACGCAAAAACAAAACCACGGCGCAACTTTTGCGTTTTGAGTTTTTCGTTTCGCATTTCGCTCACAGGGCTATTCAGGAACATCGAACACCTCCTGCCCCCCTAGCGATTCCATAAAGCTGCGGGTCGCTGCGTAATCGTATTGCGGATCACTTGATTCAATAAGCAAAAAGAATTTCTCGCGCGTTGCTAGAGCAAACCGCTCGATATTGAATACCGGATGATACGGCGACGGCAGACCGTTAAGGAACAGCATCCCAAAGACCGCAGTGAAGGCGGCAAACAGGATCGTCAGCTCAAACATCGGAGGAACGAACGCCGGCAGGCTGAAATGCGGACGCCCCCCGACGATGATCGGAAAGTCGTAAACATGGACGAACCACTCAAGTCCAAGGCCGGAGAGCAGTCCAGTGATCCCGCCTGCGAAGATCAGGTAAGGCAGGACGCTTCGCTTGATACCGAGAGCTTCGTCGATCTCGTGAAGCGGAAATGGTGAAAACGCATCCGTATCGACATACCCCGCGTCGCGCACACGGCGGGCCGCGTCGACCAATTCGGTCGCCGTATCGAATTCGGCCATTATTCCGTGCAAATTCTCACTCATAAACGTGAACCTTTCTAAATAGCCGCCGGCTCCAAATTGCTCAATCCCGTCGCCGTCGCGGGGCTCCGAAAAAACCGGTACGCAAGATCGCAGACGCTAACACCTGCAAACATAGCCAACCAAGGATCAATGTAAGGAAGCCTCAGTCTAAGATTTGCGACGAGCGCTACGTGAACAGCTGTAGCAAAAACGGCGAGAACCACAAACATCCATCCAACAGGAGACGTCGTTGGGGCCTTCAAAATCTCGGCTAGGCCGAGAAAACCGAAAACGAACAGGGGCACCATAACAACCGCCGAAAGAGCAACCGCCCTTGGCGAGTAGATGCTTGAGCTTACGAAAGGCTTCCAGAAACTAAGGAATTTGTAACCCCACAGTTTCGCGATCGTGCCCGGCTGGCCCTCGACGTTCTCGATCGCTTTCGCCGTCCAGAGAGCCTCGCGCTGTTTTAGCGACAAGTTACTGTATCCGCCAGCAGCTTCCCATTGGTCCATCTGGACTTTAGCGAGATCTTCTCCCCAGGCAGCAGCGTCGGCAGTCGTAGTGAAGGTAGTCTCGTAGTATTTGACCGACTCCGGGAGGTTTCCGGACCAAGCGTTATAACCGCCTGCGTCGTTCACCAGGAAGAACTGACCCTTCGTCTGATAAACGAACAATGACCAAGGCAAGATAGTCACAAACGCGAGAGCAACAATGGCAACCGATGCATAAACCGAATTCACCGCCTTGCGTTTTAGGAACCAAATGGCTGCCGCAATAACGAGGGTCGCACCCAGAACAGAAGGCTTGTTAAGCGATGCTAAACCGAGCACAATTCCCAACGGCAAAGCCGCCGTCAGCTCGAACCGATCGGCCGTTAGCAGCCGAACTATCAAATAGAAGGCCGTCGAAAGCAGGAAGATCTGCAGGCACTCCGTCTGTATTGCCGCGGCCTCAAAGGCAAAGAATGGATTCGCCGCAAAGATCATTGAGCCCGCGAAAGCCATCCAGGCATTCTTCGTGATGAGTCTTAGAGTCTTACCCGATATCCAGGCACTAGCCGCAAACAGTGCTACCTGTATGACCTTGATCGCAAGTATGCTGCCGGGAACGATACTCCAGACGAGTGCCATAAAACCCGGATAGAGGGGCGCCCGGAAAAACGGCAGGGAGCCAACGTCCGGATACTGCCCTTGCTCGGCGATCATCTTAGCGGCCGCTAGGTAATCGACGCTGTCAACAAAATCCGCGTTCCCGACGCCCGTGATCAGAACGGCGCAAACGCCCGCCATCACCGCGAGTGCGATCGGCGAAAAAATGAGAATGCGCTCCTTCGTCAACATCAAATACTATTCGTTCGGCGGATCGGTACGGTCGTAGGTGTACTCGATCTGATTCACGTTGTCGTCAAAATCCTGTTGGTGGCCATGAACGTTCGCCTCGGGCAACAGCGTCCTCACCTCGAAGATCGAGATGATCGGCACGAATCTTACAAACAGATAGATAAGGGTAAAGAAGAATCCCAAGGTCCCTGTGAACATCGAGATATCAAAGATCGTCGGCGAGTACATCGCCCATGACGACGGAAGGAAATCTCGCTGCAGGCTCGTCACGATGATCACGAAACGCTCTAACCACATCCCGATACTCACGATGATCGAAATGACAAAGAGCCAGAATTCACTTTCGCGGAAACGCTTGAACCAGAGGAACTGGATCGAGATACCGTTGCAAAAGATCAGGAACCAGTAGAAGAACCAGTACGGCCCCTCCCAAATGCGGTTCTTGATCATGAACCATTCGAATTCAGAACC
>JAFAOW010000133.1 GCA_019247455.1 Acidobacteriota bacterium
TGATTTTGAGGAGGTCGCTCTACACCCTAATATAGCCGTATGCCTGTTACAGCGATATGGTTCGGTCGGCTTCTTGTCGTGGTTGGAATAGTGGGCTATGCATACGGCCTCTACAATGGGGCCGCAAGCCCGACAGCGCTGATCCCGGCGGCATTTGGGATCCTTTTGATGATCCTTGGTCACGTTGCCGCAGCTAAGGGATCGCTGCGTATGCATTTGATGCATGCGGCCGTGCTTGTCGCTTTGCTCGGATTTGTTCTTAGCGCCGGGCGGCTGGCCATGAAAGCCAGGGAGTTAACGATCGGAGCGGCGCTGTTTTCTCAACTCGCGATGGCGATCCTCTGTTTGCTGTTCGTTATTCTTGCAGTCAGGTCGTTCATCGCAGCGAGAAGAGAGCTCTCCGCGGAACCCTAAGCGCGATCGAGGCTAATCTCCACCAACAAACCATCACCGACATTCTTTGCCGTGATAGATCCCTTATGGGCCTTGATCGCGCGTTCTGCGATCGCAAGTCCCAGGCCGGTACCGCCGGTAGTGCGATCGCGCGCCTCGCCGACCCGGTAAAAAGGGCGGAAAAGATTCTGAAGCTCGCCCTCCGGCACGCCCCCGCCATGGTCCGTGATACTCAGGACCGCGTGGCCATTGTTATTGTTTAGCCTTACCTCGACCGCGGTCCCCTCTTTTGTATAGCGAACGGCGTTGCGCAGCACATTCTCCACGGCACTTCGAAGCAGATCATCACTACCGACCACGGAACAGTCGTCAAGGTTTGCGACCGTGACCTTTTTCCCTTTTGCGCTGGCCTCGAAATCAGCATCCTCCGCTACGCCTCTGACAAGCTCATCGAAATCGACTTCGACCGGCTCGACATCGACGCTTCCGGTTTCAAGTTTTGCGAGGATGAGGAGGCGCGAGATCATCTCGTTTAAACGGTTGGACTCGTTCTCGATGCGATCGAGGATAGGAGCGGTTTCTCGATTTGATTTCTGTTTGGCGATCTCGAGGGCGACATTCAGGCGGGCGAGGGGCGAGCGCAGTTCATGCGAGATATCCTGGTTGAGGCGCTTCTGAGAAAGAATAAGCCCCTCGATCCGCTCCGCCATATGGTCAAAATCACGCGCGAGATCGGAGAGCTCGTCACGTCGTCTGGATACGCGGCCCGGAACGCGCGCCTGCAGATCGCCCGAAGCCAGCCGACGTGTAGCCTCGCGGAGCTTTCGGATCGGCGAGGTCAAATAAAGGGCGAGAAGGTAACACACGAGGACCGCGGTCAAAAGCAGTCCTGCGAGACGCATGTAAGCGAGCGATGATCCAAAAAACAGCGAGGGAGCGCGAGGTGCGTTCCAGCGCGCGATAAGAAAGACCTTTTTTCCGTCCTTAAACGTTACAGGAATAGCACCTAAAGCGGAATCCTCAGGCGAGGTGTCTATCTCCGGCCCGCCCGCGGCGTCGGCCCGCTGGATGACACCGTCAAAATCCTGCAGCGCAGTCGAGCCTCCAATGGACGTATTACTCGCGGCGTCGACGATGTCAAAATCTTTCAGCGCCTCAGAATCGCGCTGGCGGATCGCATAAAGCTTCAGCCCGGCTTCGCCCTGAGCCTGATAGATCTGGTCGGCTGTTCCGCTCCAGATCGTCATCTGCGTACGCGCGGCTCGCTGCCACCTGCTGAACATCGGCTCCGTCTGAAATGTGCGCGTAATAAAGATCACCACCCCCGTCATCAGGCCGATGGCAGCGAGGAACCACAGGAAGATCTTTACGAATAGCCTCATACCAGGGTGTAAATATATCCCACTGAACGGACGGTCTTGATCTTTTCGCTGCCGTCTGGACGCGAGCCGATCTTTTTGCGGAGATTGCTCAGATGCATGTCTAGGCTTCGGTCGTAAGGCGAGAGCTTTCGCTCAAGCACCTTTTCGCTCAAGTCTTCTTTCTTGACCACCTTACCGGCTTCTCTCAAAAGCTCGGTCAATAGCCCAAATTCTACCGAGGTCAGGCTCAACTCTTTTCCATTAAGCAAAGCGGTTCGTGCCGCGCGATTGATCGTGATCCCGTCGACCTCGAGCTTGAGGTCCTCGTCGCCGTCTTCAGGTTGTCCGCTCGCGCGACGAAGGATCGCCCGGAGCCTGGCCGCCAGCTCCCGCGGATTAAATGGCTTCGGCAGATAATCATCAGCCCCGATCTCAAGCCCTACGATACGCTCCATATCGTCACCACGGGCAGTGAGCATTATCACTGGCAGTTCGGATGACTCTCTTAGGCTGCGCAAGACGTCAAATCCATTCATCTTGGGAAGCATGACGTCCAAAATGACCATGTCAAACTTCCCCGACCGCGCCTGTTCGAGGCCGGTCTGGCCGTCATTCACGGCCTGGACCTCAAACCCCTCGACGCCCAGGTACTCGGACACGAGCTCGCACAGCTCTTCGTCGTCGTCGATGATGAGGATCTTATCCATCAGGTGAAATTCTACGCGAAAAAAGAGGCCTCAGAATCAGGTTTTACATTTCTTTACACAACTTAACGATTTATCGACAAACCAAATGGTTTTCGCGACGTCTATACTATCGGATGTGTGTGAACGGGTCTTTTCTTTGGTTGAGATAAATGATCGCGTAAAGCACTTTTACATCCATAGCTCTTAACAAGGGGCGAATAACGAAGCCCTGGCCGCTGCACCGGCCGGGGCTTTTTCTATTTGATCCTTTCCCCGCCGATCATCGAAAAAACGATATCGCCGTCAGCATTCAGGCCGGCGAGATCGGCTCGACGCCGTGGCGCGACCGATCCAAATACTTTTTCAAAGCCGAGCAGACGCGCGGGGTTTGCCGAAGACATTTGAGCGACCGCCTGGGATGAGAAGCCCAGTTTGAGCACTCTCTTAACCGCATCAGCCATCGTGATCACAGAGCCGGCAATTCCGCCTGACGCGTTTCTCGTCCGCCCGTTCTCGACAGTAATGGTTTGCTCCCACAGCTGGAAACTTCCGTCGCCTTGGCCGGTCGCTGATATCGAATCGCTGATCAATGAGACGCCATCGGTTCCTCGGGCATTGACCGCCAATGTGAGCATCTGTTCATCGACGTGAATGCCATCGGCAATTATGTCGAATGTCATTTCCGGCTTCGTGAGACACCAGCCAGCGACTCCGAGATCTCGATGATGTATACCGGTCATCGCGTTAAAAAAGTGCGTCGCATGACGCGCTCCGGCGTCGAAGGCAAGGTCCAGGGTCTGTCGATCAGCACGAGTGTGGCCTATGGACACAACGAAATCAGCCTCGCGGAATTCGCGAATTAGGTAGATCCCGCCCTCTATCTCAGGCGCGAGAGTCGTCATGTGGATGCCTCGTTTGAGGCGCGGAAGTGTATCGACGATGCCAGGCTTGTACTTCTTAAAGAATTCGGTCCGCAGGGCCCCGCACATCTTTTCTGCCGCAAAAACACCCTCGTAATGAACGCCAAGCGCCTGGGCGACAGGCCGTCCCTCCTGTATTTCTATAAGTCGATCGATCGCGGCGATCGCCTTCTTGTAATTCTCCTCCGCATCGGGAACAAGGGTCGGCATCCATCCGGCGACCCCATGCTCGGCCAGCTTACCGGCCAGATAAAGGAGGTCATCGGTCTTCGCACTATTCACGTCGACGCCAAAAGCTCCATGGTTGTGGATATCGACGAATCCCGGCAGGACGGTTACGCCGTCAGATCCATCGTCCGCCGCAGAACCTAGCTCGGTTGAGATATTGGCAATGACGCCATCGAAAACCTCTACGCGCGAGAGCGGAGCAGTTGCTCCCCCGCTCGCGAGCTGTGAATTCGTAAAATTCAGTTCCGTCATACAAAAAGCCGCGCCGCTCTATATTAGAACGGCGCGGGCCAAAGATGAATAAACTAGAGCTAGAAGATCAACTTCGCCGCCAGCTGGATCACCCGCGGATCACGGAAGCTGGTGATCTGGCCATACGTACCTGCTGTTCGGCTAAGGTTTGGCGTTGTTCCAAGTCTCCAGTTCTGGAGGTTGAACACATTGTATGCCTCACCACGCAGTTGAAGCCTCAGCGACTCCGTAATGGCGATGTTCTTGCTCAGCGTGAAGTCGATCTTCCGAGTTGGCGGTCCCGTAATAACACCGCGCATCTCGGTGCCTGCTATGTTCTGGATGCCCGACGCATTCTGCGGGTCAAAACATGCGGTATTGAACCACTGCAGAAGGGTGTGCGGAGCCCCGGCATTCGGATCGCAGGTCTGATTCGGCCGTCCACCCGCGATGATCGACGGAATGAAGCCGATGCCGCCTGGATCATAGCTCGAGCTGGTGATCGTATAGGGCGAGCCAGTCTGATAGCTCGCAATACCCGATACCTGCCAACCGCCAAGCAAGTGGCCGGCAAAACCTTCCTGCTTCTTAAAGAAAGGAAGCTCATAGACGTAGTTAACGGTAATTACATGCCGCCTATCGAGCGGTGACAGCCCCCACTCGTTAGCGATATTGTAATTATCCGACGGTGCCACGCTGATGTAAGACGTCGGGTTGTTGGTAGTGCTCTTTGACCAGGTGTAAGCAAGATTGACCTGCGAAGCACCCGTAAAGCGATGCTGCGCCGATACCTGCAGTCCCCAATACTTCGAGTCATAACGCGGCTCGAGCATATTGATAGAACGATAACCGCGGAAAGGACGGATCTGGTCAAGGATCAGTTCCTGTGCTGACGAGGTGAACGCGGTGCCAGCCACCTGGCAATTCACCGTAGCGGTCCCGTTGGGAACCTGAAGCGTGTTTACATTATTCAGCGGAATGCACTGCGTGTTGACGGCAGTACCCGGCTTCAGGTTGTTGTAATCGGTAAAGCCGATAAGGTGCACGCCGTGCGAACCGTAATAGCCGACAGTCACGACCGTTTTCTTCGTCAACTGCTGCTGCACGTCAAGCGACCACTGCTGCACGTACGGGTTCTTCCAGTCAGGCGCGATACCGCGTACCGATTGGGCAGCGTTCGAAGCGACGGCTGAACAGCTCGGCACCGGGTTATCGATCGCGACGTTCGCGACGTTACATGTTTCCTGATACGGCGGGTTCGTTCCAATGATCAGCTCGGTAGCACTTGCAGAAAACTGATCATGATAGACGCCGTAGCCGGTCCTGATGACCGTCTTACCCTTCCCGAACGGATCCCATGCGATGCCGAGTCGCGGCGCGAATCCGTTCTTCGGAGCGTGGTAAATATACTTGCCCCACGGCGAGGCAGTAGGCGTACAGTTGTACGAAGCGGGACCGGTCTGGTAGTTCTGAGAGTTTATGATCAGGCCGTTGCAGTAGTTGCCGGTTCCCGGGATTCGGTTACCGGCGCCGTTGACCTGGGGTGCCTGCGCTGCCGACCAGAGTGCCGCGTCAAAATTCGTCAGGTGGCCCCCGAAATCCCACGGAGCGCCAAAGTACGAATGACGGACACCGAGGTACAGTGTCAGATTCGGCCGGATCTTCCACTCATCCTGGATGAACGACTCGAAGTTCATCTGGCGAAAGTCCGCGGTGATGTCCAGCTTGTCCTGCCTGAAACTCGCATTAGTTCCCTGCATGAAATTCGCCCACGTCTGATACGTCTGATTGAGCGTGTTGTTGGTAACACCCGGTGCAAGCGTTGTTGATGACGCACTTCCGGGTACAAGGAACCCGCTGTACTGCGCCTGATTGGTACCAGCGAGGTTGTTCTCGTACTTGCGCATACGAGTCCAGGTCTCGCCGAACTTGAAGGTGTGATTACCGTGGATCCACGTCGCGTTACCGGCAAATGACTGCTTCCACGAGAAGTTGTCGTAATTACTGATACTCTGAAGCGGATTGAAGTTGTTGATCACGAGGAACGGATCGATGTCCCTTACGCTGTTGTACGGCAGACTCAATGCCATGGGCGAGGTCGCCTTAGCAAGAAGTCCTTTGGTGGTAGTCAGGATCGCACCCCAGGCATGCGTGAAACGCCCTTCGATGATCAGGTTGCTCTTGGGAGCCCACGTTATATAAGCCACGTGGTTACGTCCGGGTGAGTCCGACGTCATCGTGTTTACGAACGGGGTCGACGATCGGCTGCCGATCGTGCCGTCAGCATCTTCCGTCGGGATCTTGTCGTTCTCGAACTTGTAGTAAAAGCTGATCTTGCTGTTCACCGTATGATCGATCTTGATGATCTCCTGCCGGAAATTCGTGATCTGCAGCGCCGGATACGTCAGCGTCAGGTTGGCCGGATTCGTCGGTGCCGGCACGTTGTTCCAGATCTTGCTGATGTACTGCTGAGAAACACTTGAGACAGGCCGCAGCGTTGTGAGGGCCGTTCCTGCGGGAAGGACCAGCGTGCAAGCGCCGCCGCCAAACTGCAGACAGACATCGATTGGGAAAACACCGGTCTTCATTGCCGCGGTCGGTACCGCGAGATTAGGCCCGAGGACCGGGTATCGCTTATCCCGGCGAATTTCTTCCGAGTAGAAGAAATACGTTCTGGGCATCTTAGCAATGGGCTGGTGTTCCCCGGCCGGATCGTTGAGCACGTTAAGGAAGTAAACCGGTCCTCCGATCGTAAATCCAAAATCGTTGTAGCGGAATGGTCTGCGCTTGGCCTTCCCGTTCGAATCAAATCCGAAGGCCGGGTTGGGGTTCGAGTTGATCGCTACGGAGTTGGCGTTGAGGGCTTCGTTCCGGAGGAATTCAAAAGCTGACCCATGAAACTTGTCACCGCCCGAACGCGTGACCACGTTGATCTGCCCGCCCGCGCTCGTGCCCGATTCGGCAGGATAAAGGCTTCGCAGAACGCGGAACTCACCGATCGAATCAACGCTCGGGTATGCTTGGATCGTAAGATTCGAACCGCGGTCAGTAACA
>JAFAOW010000059.1 GCA_019247455.1 Acidobacteriota bacterium
ACGAATTCATCCACAACGTGCTTGAATTCACCACGAAACCATCGGCCAACCGGCACTGGGAATCCCATCTTCGGACGGTCAAGTATCTCAGCGGGCAGAATTCCCTTCATCGCTTCACGAAGTATCCATTTCGTCGTGCCGCCGCGCAGCTTCATTTCTCGCGGCATACGAGCTGTAAATTCAACCAGCTTGTGATCGAGGAATGGCACGCGGCTTTCGATCGACGCGGCCATGGACATCTGGTCCTGCTTCATCAGCAGCTCGTGGAGGTAGGTCTTTGTGTCGGCGTAGAGGAGCTTGTCGAGGACGTCTTCAGCATCCGAATGCGCAAGGATGCGGCCTATCGGGGAATATGGATTCTGATCGTCAAACCTGTCGCGTGTGTCGCGGGCAAAAAGGTTTTTCTGCATCGCGCGCGGAAAAACCGCGAAATTGTCGAAGAAGAGATTCTCAATATCCGCTTCGCGCGTCAGGAAAGTCCTGCTCAGCTTGCGGTTCATCACGCCCGGCAGCGTCGCAACGCCGCCGCGGACTGCGTCTCGAAGGAAGGTGGGGGTCAAAGATTCGTATCGCTCGCCCATCTCGAGCAGCTTGAGTGCCTTAACATAACGGCCGTAACCTGCAAGCGTCTCGTCACTTCCCTCACCCGTAAGAACGACCTTTACATGCTCCTGCGCGAGTTTGGAGACGAAATACAACGGCACGCTCGCGATGAACCCGATCGGTTCGTCTTCGTGCCAGACCAGGTTCGGCAGAGCGTCGAAGAACTGCTCCGGGGTAATAGTGATCTCGTGATGATCCGTCCCAAACTTTTCCGCAACGAGCCGCGCGAATTCAAATTCATTCGCTTCCCGCTCCTTGAATCCAACCGAGAATGTCTTGATCGGCTCATCGACCATCTTCGACATCATCGCGGCGATCGCCGACGAGTCGATCCCGCCTGATAGGAACATACCGAGCGGTACGTCCGCCATCAGCCGCAGCTCGACGGCGCGTCTAAACATTTCGCGCCAATCGTCGATGTATTCAGCGTCACCGCGAGCGTCGTGTTTGGGTTCGAACCCGAGGTCCCAGTACTCCCGGATGTCAACTTTGCCATCGCGCCAGACCATCGTGTGTCCCGGCCGCAGGCGTTTGATACCCTTATAAAGCGTCTCGTCGCCGCTCGTCCCGTGATTCGCAAACTGGTCGGGAAGCGCGTTGAAATTGATCTCGGGCCTTATCGCGCCAGCCTCAAGCAACGCTTTGATCTCAGAGGCAAAGAACAGCGAGCCGTCGGCATCATGAACGTAGTACAACGGCTTTACGCCAAATCGGTCGCGTGCAATGAGCAACTCCCGCTTTCCCGAGTCCCAGATCGCAAAGGCGAACATTCCACGCAAATGCTCAACACAACCCCTTCCGTATTCGGCGTAAAGATGAAGGATCGTCTCGGTGTCGCTGTGCGTTTCAAACTTATGCCCTCGCTCGATGAGGTCAGGCCGGCATTCGGCGTGGTTGTAGACCTCGCCGTTGTAGATCAGAGTGAAGGCGCCGAATTTCATCGGCTGGGCACCATGAGCGACGTCGACTATGCTCAGACGCCGATGGCCAAGCCCGATCTTACCTGAGACGAACATGCCGGCGTCATCCGGCCCGCGATGGTGCAGGATGTCGCGCATCGCGATGAGCTGACTTTCGCTTACCTGTCTTTTTGATCTTTGGGAAAAGGCTATCCCGTTAATGCCGCACATTTGAAGGTTGCTGCCGGCGGGGCACGCAGGCAGCTAAGTTAATAAACGCTGAAACGGCTCGTATTTACAGATATTTATGCCGATTCCATCGACTTTCCGCCTACGTATCCCTGATGGGAGGTCCGAGGGTCTAACGCATTACAAAGTTTGGATTTAGGCGGGTTTTCGGCATTTATTTGCATGTGTCTTACGCCATGGCCGTAAACCAGATCAGAGTCTCAAGCCGGACGCTCCCTAAACGGGCGCGAATTGCGCCCCGCCTGCGATACGCTGTCATGGCGCTGCTCGTTTCTTCCCCGGTCCTCGGGATACTAGGTTTTGACTACTATTCGGGCCGGCTGGGAGTGATCTGGCCTAAGAATGACGTGGTCGACCAAAAGGGTGGGCGGGTCATCAAGGTTCCCCCCGGTGGGAATCTACAAGGGGCGATAGATTCGGCGCAAAGCGGCGACGTAGTTGAATTGCAGGCCGGCGCCGTTTACTCAGGCCAGATCAACCTATCGAACAAACCACTGACCGACTACGTGACGATCCGATCGTCCGGCATTGATGATCTTCCAGCAAACAAGCGCGTAACACCCGGTCAACGCGGCTCTATGGCGACCATCCAGTCCGGCATGATGGGCCGAGCGGCGGTGATGGCGGCGAACGGCGCTCATCACTACCGATTTATCGGGATCGAATTCACGCCTTCAAGTTCGATGTACAACTACGGACTCGTTCAGCTTGGCCATGGCGAATTCAAGCCAGCGAATGTGCCGCACGACATCGAAATAGACCGCTCGTACATTCACCCATTCAGATCAGGTGTCACCCGACGCGGAATCGCACTCAACAGCGCAAATACTACGATAAAGAACAGTTACATAGAGGGCATCGCATTCCCGGGCGAAGAAACCCAAGGCATTTGCGGCTGGTCCGGCACGAGAAATGTGAAGATACTCAACAATTACATTGAGGCTGGTGCCGAGAACATCATGTTCGGCGGCTCGGACCCCGACAATGCCGACCTGATCCCATCGGATATAGAGGTCCGCGGCAACACGCTTAACAAGCCCGCGGAATGGAAGGGCAAAGCAACCGTCAAAGCACTCTTCGAAATAAAGAACGCGAAACGCCTGATGTTTGCAGGAAACCTCTTGACCAACAACTGGGAAGGTTCGGCCTTTCGCGTTACCGTTCGCGATCAGGACGGCGGGGCACCGTTCTCCACGATCGAAGACGTGACGATACGTGACAACGTGATAAAAGGTGCAGGCGAAGGCATCAATATACTTGGTCGCGACGACACCTATCCGAGCCAAACGCTGCAGCGCCTGGTTATCGCGAACAACCTGTTTCTCGACATCGGTGGGAAAGAATTCGAAGGCTCAGGGTATTTCATCCAGATAGCTGCCGGCAACGACATAACCATAGCCAACAACACAGTATTCAACCTGGGGAACATCACCACTTTCTATGGTGACATGCCAACCGGGTTCGTTTTTCGCAATAACGTTACGAGCCACGGCAACTATGGCGTTCACGGCCTCGACGTTCGATCGGAGCAGGCCCGGGCGATGTATTTGAATAACGTCTTTATGAACCTCGCTCACGTGGGCGATGGCGACACGGCCTATCCCCAAGGGAATGCCTTCGTGAGGAATGCCAATGATGTTGGCTTCGTAAATATTTCCGACGGAGATTATCGGATCGATCCCCGGAGTAAATACAGCGCAAAGGGCTGTGATCTAAGCCGCTTTACTCCGGATCTCCTTTCGGCCATCCATTAGCCGATCAAATACCGCATAATATTCTCATTCCCACTCCGAGATGCCGCTTTTCAGTCTAAGCTCACTGCGCCAAAGGGCCATCAAGACTTATTTGGACCAATTCGCGCCCGATCCGGCCGAGTTGAATCCTGACTGGTCGATAAGCGCGGAGGAACTGACGAACGTGCGCATTCGCTGGCCCCAGGAATATCAGTGGGCCGAATCGACTGATTGGGTCGATATACTGAAATTCGGGTTTGAGCGACACGTGAACGTCGAGTTCGTTCGCGATATCGGACAGGAGATCAACGGCACTGTTACGTTTGAGTTCATTCGAAATGGAAAAGCCTCGCGTGTCGCGATCAATTTTTCGGACTATCTGGAAGTTGACGAACGGCTTCTCGCAGAAAGCGATCTTATCTTTAAGATGCAGTACGCTTCAGACGGTTATGGTTCGGACAAGGTAGTTCCCGGAGGATATGTTCCCGATGGCAAACGCATTTATCGATACTTGAACGAACTCCGACGACGCAGAGACCATCGTGAATTTAGACACGATGTCTTCGGCCGCTTTGGGACTGCTTATGCTCGTGAGATCCGTGAAAAGGCGACGAAGATCCTTTCTGAGCAGGATGAATTTGGTTTTGCGGGCGGTATGACGAAGGTCGATCACAAGACCTTTCTTAAAGAGGCGGCCGATTCACGCGTCTGCATCGATATGCCGGGGCTGGGACCATTTTGCTTCCGTCTCGTCAATTATCTTGCGGTCGGAACGTTCGTCATCGCCTATCCGCACGCCGCACGGATGCATGTGCCTCTCATAGACCGCAAACACATTGTGTATTGCAAGGAAGACATGTCAGACTTGACCGAACTGTGCAGATATTATGTCGAGCACGATGCCGAACGTGAAGAGATCGCCGCTAACGCTCGGGCATACTTCGATCGCTTCCTGCACAAGGACAATCTGACCAACTACTACTTGCGGTCGTGCCTCGACAAGCTGTCGTAGATGGCAAGAACTGATCGGATACTTGTCGTATCGACTGCCGGCTGAGGAGGCGTGGGCTTTCCTTCGTCTATCACCGACATGATCTTAGAAGATAGGCCCTCCGGATCACCGATCTTGAACAAGCGGCATCCCCGGGGCCGATTCCCGGTGTCTGATGCAACAACGGGCGTGCCGAGGAACAGGCCTTCGCGAACAGATATCGCGTCACCGTCAAAGAGAGTCGTGCGTAAGATGACCTCAGCGTCCTGCATCAACCGAAGCGTTACGGCGTGCTCAACGTTCCCGGCAAGAAGGATATGTTCCACGTTGTCCGCCTCTGCGACAGCTGCCCGAACGTCAGCAGACATTGAGCCACCGCCGACCATGATCATCCCCGCTGTCGGGTGAGCCCGTCGAACGAGAGCAAATGCTGATATCGCCGTGATCGGGTCATAATCTCGCTCCATTCCGCCGACCCACAACACTACCTCGCTATGCCGCTCAGCGAACTCGACCAATTCGTTGGGGATCACCACCTTTGGATCCGGCGTCTCAGGCGCGAAAGGTGTGATGACCTGGATACGATCGGTAGGAACGCCAAAGCGTTGATAAATATTCGCGAGTTGTTCATTGACCGCGATCAAGCGAGAAAACCCGCGAAAGACTTGTCCTTTAAGGGATCCTTCCTTGGCTCCTTCGGCGGCCCCGATCCCCGCGAATTCACCTGAATGGACGGTCAGGACCGATCTTCCTCTCGCCGAGATCGCGCAGGCTGCCGCCAGCATCATTACCCTGCGGTTCAGATGGCCACCGATATGCAGATGGAGCACGTCAAAATCAAGAGCCGTAAGTATCTTCAAGAGCCTTGCCGGTGTCCCCGGATAATAAAGATCGGGATCATCGATCGTTGCCGTGCTTCTCGACGTTGCGATGATCGAGCAGCGGTCACCGCGCTTCAAGAGTTCATTGCGGATGGCGAGAATGTTCCTGCTTATGCCGCCCTCTGGCGGCGGAATGGGCCCGAGTTGTACAACGTGAAGCCCCATTACGGTAGCAGCCTGGAATAGAGCTCAATGGTTTTCGCCAACTGAGTCTCGCGTGAAAAGCGCTCAGCCACCAGGTGCCGCCCCGCGGCTCCCATTTGCTTTGCTCTGCCTTCGTCGGCGAGCAACTCGAGAAGCCTGTTTGCCATGCCGGAATGATCGTCCGATGCAACGATATAACCGTTGACCCCGTCATCAACCGCCTCGCGCGCACCTCCGACGTCGGTCACTACGACTGGTTTGCCGGCTGCCATGTACTCGAGGATCGAGTTTGAGAAGCCCTCAGCGGTCGATGTCAGCACGCAAATATCTGAAGCCGCCAGCAACTCGGGCGTGTCGTCGCAGCGGCCGATAAAGTGTACATTGGCCGCAACGCCTCGCCGGACTGCCAGGCCCTCGAGTTCAGTGCGCAAACCGCCTTCACCGGCGACGATGAAATGCGCGTCATCAGCCTGTTCCAAAACGATCTTGGCGGCTTTCAAAAGCATTGGGATGTTCTTTACTTCGTGCCGAAGGTTCGCAACCAATGTTACCCACGAACCTCCGTCTGGAATGCCGAATTTTGCCCGGACTGCATCTCGATCGCGTTTTATCTGACCCCCCGTGTGATCGATACCGTTATAGATAAGAGCGATCTTTTCGTCGGGCACACCGCGGGATATCAGGGCCTTCCGTACAGCATCAGAATTAGCAACGATCGCATGGGCCCTGCCGAATGCGATCCTCTCGATCACATTCTGCGCGCGCGTCCGCATCCCGGCTGTTTCACGCTTTGAAGCGATTCGTGCGGGCACTCGCGCCAAACTTGCCGCAGCAATGCCAAACACATTCGTGTAGAAATCGTGCGTATGTACCAGATCGATCTTGTTGATGCGCAGGAAATTTGCACACGCCCGGACCTGGCCAACAAAATTCGCATTGTAAAAGGATGTCAGTGGAAATTCGGGGATATCTCCAAGTCCTATGGAATCCACATCGCGCTTTAGGACACCGTCATTCGATAAGGTTGCGGCAAACACCTCGTAAGTACCATCTTCGTGGAGGGATCGCGTGAGCGCGGCAGCCTGACGTTCTGAGCCGCCCTGATTAAAGCTGCCGAAAAATTGTAGGACGCGCTTTCGCAATTTGAGGTCAGTCGATGGGGCGCGATGAGCGGCTTCCTTCACGGTTGATCATTAGATCTCGCCCGAGTCTGCGTATTGATGCATAAGCAACTTTGCCGGGACCGAAAACCGAGGTGTTTTGCAGCTTGAGTCTCATGCCATGAACACACACTATCTCATCGGGCAGGGCCTCGCCCGGACTCATCCGAGCCCAAGTATACTTGAAATCAGTCGTAAAGATACCTGTATCGATGAGCTTTCCCGGCTCGTCATTAAGTGCGAAGAGATCCGTGTATCCATTGTAGTTAATGATAAACGCACGCCCTCCCGCCATCGATACTTCTTCAACCCTGGTCTCGCCGGATGCCGCCGGCAGTAGGAAGGTGAAAAATTCCTGTGTGCCGGTTCCCTCAGTGACGTATCGCATCAAAGGCGCGTTGACCTTATTGGCGTGGTTTGTTGAGATCCAGCTTTCTCGCTCCTCCCAATGCCCATCGTTATCGAAAGTAACTATCGTGTGTCCGTCGGCGATCACCTGACGGTTATCGATCCGCGTCTCAACGTTGGCGGCGAAATGAAAGTTGAGAACGAATCTGTGCCTTTCTTTCGCCTCGGCAAGGTCACGAAGAATCCAGTAGTCGCCCTTAAGGCCTAATATACTTCGATGATGTATGACCGGATCTTCAAGCCTGCGGTAACCATTATGGTGGCCTTCGAAAAGGTCAAAGCGATCGCTTGCGACCCAATTGTTCAGAAAGGCCTCGGCTTTTGAGTGCCAAGAAAAAGGTCCGGCCGGCTCCGATGATGGCCGCCCGTCGACCTCCAGGGTGTTGTGCGCGGAGGTGGACCGAAAGTAATCGCGCAGCTCCTTGGACTCGTGATAAGTATAAGTTCCGCTGTCGACCAGCAAAGGCCTACCGTGAACGGCCGCTACGAAAGAGAGCGCGTCGGCGTGTCCATGACCCGCCGAAAGCGCCCCGAGATCGCCGCAATCGACGACGAGGCAGCTGTCTAACTCGCCCCACCCGTCCCGCATAGCAAAATAGCCGCCGTTTCGGAAACCCGTCGATGTCCCTTTCGGTTCTGAAGACTCTTTTGTTTTGAATGAATCGAGGCCTGCCGTCCCGAGCAGCCAAAACAGCTCTTCCGAAGAACGGCCCGCGAGCGCCTTATGATCAGGGCGGTCAAAGAGTATCGCGGTTACGGCCAACGAGCCGCGAAAGTCGTCCGACGCCGAGCTAGTGATAGGCAGCATCCTGCCTCCGTCATCATCGCCTATGAGGGGTGTACTTCCGTCCGGCATCGTCAGATGCATTAGAAGATCTGACGCAGCCTCGAACCTGTCGGCGAGGTCAGGAGTGCGCGGATCGGCCGGCGCGTCGGGTATCAAAGCGCGAAGTATAGAAAAGTGGGTATAAATATCGACCGTATAGCGCTGGTACCATGTACTCTGTTCGAAATAGACACCGTCCTGATGGACCTGTCTGGTTATCTCATCAAAAAGAATGTCCTCTCCCAACTGCTGCCATTTAGGAGATCGCTCAAAGAACGGAAATTGCGTCCCGACATAATAGAGGCCAAGAGCCTCGCCCGTCAGATGAGTGTTCGGCGAGTAATACTTAGAGAGATATCTCTCTATGTGACGGCCATGGACATGAATGAACTTGAGGGCCCGCCTAAACAGCTCGGGTGTAAAGCTGTCGGAGTTTCGGAACATGTGAAACGCCCAAACCCACGACATCGCGCGCATTGCCACCTCAAGACTGCTTGACCAGTTGATCCCCATTCCAGGCGGATTTTGATCCATCCAGGATGAGAGTTGATCACAGAATGTTCTCGCATAACGCTCGTCACGCGTCAGAAGATATGCCGCACCCAGTATAAAAAAATGCTGATGCCGATTTATCTCCCAGACGATCTTCTTGTTGCCCGTTTCGGTCGTATCAAGCTCGTCAAATTCTTTCCAGTGTTTCAGCGGCGACCGCTTCGATGTAAGGGGCTCGCAATGCCAATCGATCTCCGTGCCCAGGTAGAGGTTCCTTAGGCCGAGGATTTCGTATCGGCCCGCGACGATGGTCTCAGCGCGAGCGATAATGTCCGCCACGCGTTTCTCACCGAATTCAGTTCTGAACCTTTGAATCGCGGCACCGGATTCGCGAAAGACCGGGAAAAATCTCTTTACACCGGAGGTATAAAACTTTTGCCAAAGGCCTTCCGCTATTACTGGGCCGTCGCCGAACTTTTCCTTGTCGATCAGAGCGATGAGGTCCTCATCGGTCGGCTCGACACCCGCCTTTTTCTGCTCTCGGTATACGGACAATGCCTGGCCTCCGCGAGTTATGACCTCGTCGAGACTGCGAAGCTTTTTAAGCTTGCTGAGGGGATTTGCCACGGCTTCGACTGCCATTATTTTAGCAATTAAGTATCCATGATCGGCGTTAGCAGATGGTTTCGGTAAATGTTAGGGTTCCCTTTCCTGCCCTCCATCGCAGCCGACGCGATATTGAACGCCTCCCTGGCGCTCGCAAAGTGCACCGAATAATCGCCTGATCTCTGTCCTCTTTCAACAATTTCGGCAAAGTAACGCTTTGCATCCTCACCGATGCATGTGCTCTGGTCTTGGTCGAAGAAACCGTGACAGTACAGCTTCACGAATATCCAATCGGGCCGGTGTGCGACCGTCACATTCGCGGATCTCCACCGTCGAAAGCGTGCCTCCGACAATCCCTGACTAGCTGTCAGTGCTCCATCGTCGATCCGAGGCACCGGAATGCCTTTGATCGTTCTGGTCCAGTTAAAAACCAGTGGACCCGTAAATATAAGTGGCAATTGAGGCTGCTTTCCATTTGTGCCGGTTCTAACCCCTCGCCGATGAGGCGCCGCCTCGTCCATCGGTAGCGCACATTCGTAGATCTGATTTGTGACGGCCACCTGAGACTGGTCCGGTGCGGACGGAAGCGTCATGTCGGCGTAGCAGCCTGTCTCGCGAAGGATCTCCATTTCGTTATCGACGCCGCAGAAACGCCCTCCGCACGAGTTAGCCAGAGCCAGGTTCCCGTGTACGAACGCGTATCGGGGAATGGGGTCTTTCTCCATGCGTGAAAGGCACCTGTGCCTTTCTGCGATCGTATCTCGAAATCCGAGCAGCGCATTTCGAAGGCCATCTGCCGTATCGGGCCTATCCACACCGTGATGAAGATGGATCTCAACTTCGCCAAGGCCCTCCGACTGCATTTCGGCGAGGATCTCGAGGATCCCCGCGTCATACTGTTCGGCGGGATAAAAATTGGTATGTCGGAACTTCGTTCCGTCAACGTCTCGAGCAGCGTCGCCGGTGTCTCTTGCCAATTTGTGATATTCCTTGAGACGCCGGATCTGTGTTTTCCGGTCGAGGTCGCCGCTCGGACTCCACGCGGGCTCAAAATGGTTTGCGACAGTGATGATGATGTGTTTATGCTCAAACGCCGTACGCTCGAGAAAAGCTCCGGCGCGATTGAACGGATACCGCACCAGCCAAGGCAGATTCCATTGAAGCTTCGTGAGGAATGAAGAGTCGACTTTGGTCATGACCGGTTTGGAACCTCCGGCAAGAACGGGACGCGGCCTGGCCATAAACGCCTGAGGACATCCGTAACGGCTCGTTTCTCGCCCGCGTCGATCAGCCCGAGACAATTTGCCGCAAATAGATATATGGTCAGGAAAACCATTCCCGAGACTGCCAAAACGGAGCAGCCGCCAATAAAACTAAGCGTGCTCGCCTTAGTGATCATCAGTTCTGACTCCGCGAACCGCTCCCCAAGAGCTATTAGGCCAACCCTGATACTCGAGTAAACGAAAAAGGTAACTACGCCGGCCGCAAGACTCGCGACCGCAGTTTTCGCCACACCCCCGAGCAGTCGAAGATGTCCAAAGCCTAGTTTCAATTTGCTAACGACCATCGCCTGCGCAACCAGCCGCTCAACGACCAGGGCTGAAACTGCGATAGCGATCATTCCCATCATTCCAAAATAAGGAAGTCCAAAGTACAGGACCGCAACCAGCGCGATCAAGATGAAGACCCTTGCGATCAGAAAAAGCCTGCCCATCTCTTTGTATGAGCGAATGACCGGGTCGTTGACGAGTATTCCTAACGGAAGCAGCGTGATGTTCACGAGGAATATAGGGACGCTTGCCTCAAATTTTTCCGTGAAAAGAGTGGTTATGAAAGTACTTGCCGTAATGAGCAAAAATACGTAGACGGGAAAATAAAAGAATGCAAGTTTTTGGGTCGCTCGGGCTGTAAGACGGATCATCTCTTCCGTGTCGCCCGCCATATGCAGTGCATTCATTCGCGGGATAAGTACGGAAGTCACAGACTCCGTCAGCATTGCCATGAGGGGTATTTCAAAGCACCCGTATGCGTATATCGCAAAGTCAGCTGAAGAGAATTTATAGCCAACGAAATAGTTATGTATATCAGTCTGGGCGATCAACAAAACACCTGCCAGGCCGTAGGGCAGAGCATAAGCGAGCTGCTCCCCAAAGAATCTTAGATCAAAGCTTCTCCAGACCCAGGGGAAGCGTGAGCGAACGTATATCAGCAGGATGAATGTCTGGATGATCCCCTGGATCATCGCGGCGTATATGAAGGCTTCGACCGAGCCGAAGGCGAAAACGGCACCCGCCATCAGCAGCGTTTTGCTCAATTGAGAGACCACGATGAACAGCGTGGCGAGACGGACCTCTCGATTGGCGACAGCGACCGTATCGATGAAGGTTGAAACCATCCATATCCAGATGACGAAGCCGATCTTGGGAGCAAGCCGGGTCAGTTCATCGCTATGAAAAATGTTTCCCAAAAATTGCGGGTAGACATTGAAGAAAAGACATGCCCCCCCGCCAATAACGAAATTGAAGATCAGGATATTCAGTATCGCGGAAGCACGGCGCTCTTCCTCCCTCGCAAGGTAGTAATAGGAACTCATCCCAACCCCGAGGGATAAGATAACTACTGCGTTCGCGATCACCTGAAAGGATTCGCGGTAATGGCCGACAGACTCCTGGGTGAGATATCTGACGATAATGAGCGGCAGCATAAAGCTCAGCGCAAAGCCAACGATCTTGGCTGCTAGAAGCCAGGCGCTTTGCGTTCTGAGACTCTGAGTTTTATTTCCTGCTTGTACCACTGACCTTGGGTAGGGTGTAGAGAAGAGGCAGCCGGACGGCCATTTCTATTCTACCGTAATTTTGATAAAAGGTTTTGACTTTCCAATGAACTCGCATGTCGCTGGCATTTCCGTCTGCCATCGCGCCGCTATCTCCTGCTCCTCGGCACGGCCTGCATCGTCAAGTAATATTTGTGCACCGGACCTCAACTTCTCTCGCATAATTGGCACAAGACCGTACCGCCCGCCTTTTGTCGTTCCCGGCGGGCCGTCGCAAATAACCATGGTGTAACCGTGGACGTCGGGGGCGTTGCTCATGTCATACCAGACGAATTCGCCGTAATCCTTTAGCGGATCACAAACGAGCGTTACTGAATCTATCTTGAATCGAGCTAGCTGCTTGCGAACCCGGTCCGCCCATTCGGCGTTATGTTCGAGGGCCACGTGTCGAGCCCCACGATATTTTGCTGCAGCGCCGACGAGCAGCGTCGAGAGGCCGGATCCGCACTCAAGAATTTCTCCATCGGTCTGGAGAGCATGCGAAATGCATGCTGCAAGATACTCATTCAGGGCGCTCCAAGATTCGTTTCCCCAACCGTAGATCAGATCGCTCAGCAGCTGGCTATCCGCTGAAAGGGCCCGTTCCGGGGCCGACAGGAATTTTCGCATCGAGCGCCTGAATACATGATCTCGATGGACCTGTTTTGTAAGTTGACGCAAACGCCGGGGCACAAGGGCCTTGGCTAATGCCTTGATCGGTGAACCGGCGGGGGCGTCTACGGCAGAAACTGTGCGTGTTAACTCTTGCATGCGGTACCTCGTTTTGAGCAGGTTCCGCCAGGCGCACCGACGGGGCAGATCGGCGGAATTCCTGTCCCAACATACGGCCAATCGACTCGATATTTCACGAAAATAGAGCATTTACGGGCCCGCGAGCGGTTGATCCTGGGCCTCTTGGCCGCCCCTTTTTGTTTTCCGGGCAAATCGGGTAAACTCACGCTGTTTCCGATCAAGATCGAGCGTATGCTTTTTCTCTCACAGTCGGCGACCGTATACGGCATCGACGCACTACTATTAGACATTGAGGTGAACCTCCAGGCCGTCAGTAACCCTGACGAGTCGGCTCCATTTACCATCGTCGGTTTGCCGGATACGGCCGTCCGCGAATCGCGCGAGCGCGTGCGGGCCGCGATCTCAAACTGCGGTTACTTCTTCCCGCTGCAAAAAACGACCGTAAATCTCGCGCCGGCCGACTTGCGAAAAGAGGGAGCGAGCTTTGACCTGCCCATTGCCCTCGCCATTCTCGGCGCAAACGGCGATCTCGGTATCGATCAACTGTCCAGCACGTTGAGCGTTGGAGAACTGTCCCTTGACGGACGCGTGCGCCCTGTCCGCGGAGCTCTCTCTATCGCGCTAAAGGCTCGAGATGAGGGCATTAAGAACCTTTTTGTCCCTGAAGAAAATGCGCTGGAAGCGGCGGTGGTGTCAGGGGTCAACGTCTACCCGATAAAGGACCTGCGATCGGCGAGTGATCTTGCCATGGACCTTGAAGGGGGCCGAGGTACTAAGATCCCGCCTCTACGAATCGAACTAAACGAACTGCGAGCGCGAGAAAACCGCTACGCCGCTGATTTTAATGAGGTTAGGGGGCAGGCCACGGCGAAGCGCGCGTTGGAAGTGGCCAGTGCGGGGGGTCACAACATTCTCTTTATTGGGCCTCCCGGCTCCGGGAAAACGATGCTGGCGAAGCGGCTGCCCTCGATACTGCCCCCGCTTGAGTTCGAAGAAGCGATCGAGATCACGAAGATACATTCTGTCGCGGGGCTAACCGGCAGATCGGGACTGGTCGCGGAGCGGCCCTTCAAATCGCCCCATCACACCGTGAGCCAAGCAGGCCTGATCGGCGGCGGATCCATCCCGAAGCCGGGTGAAGTGAGCCTCGCCCATCTTGGGGTGTTGTTTTTGGATGAGCTGCCGGAGTTCGACCGGTCGGTGCTTGAAGTTTTGCGTCAGCCGATGGAGGACAAAAACGTGACGATCTCACGTGCCGCGTCGTCGCTGACTTTTCCCGCAAGCTTTACTCTTGTCGCGTCAATGAATCCGTGTCCGTGCGGTTATTTTGGCTCATCAAGAGAGTGCACGTGTTCCCCGACCCAAATACAGCGATACGTGGGCAAGATCTCGGGCCCGCTCATGGATAGGATCGACATTCACATTGACGTGCCCGCCGTGAAATTCAATGAGCTTCGGGGAAAGGGTGTTCCGCAGGGCGACAGCTCTGAGACCATCAGGAAACGCGTGGTCGAAGCCCGCGAAAGGCAGTTGTCGAGATTCAAGGGGGACGGATATTCGAATTCAATGATGACGACAAAGCAGATCCGAGAGCACTGTGCACTCGATGAAGAAAGCGAACAGCTCCTGGAGAAGGCGATGCTCCGCCAAGGCCTCTCCGCCCGAGCTCATGACCGAATCCTTAAGGTTTCGAGGACCATCGCTGACCTCGACGCCAGCGAAAACATTCAGCCGACCCACATCAGCGAAGCCATCAACTACCGTTCACTCGACCGGAATTACTGGACGTAGGATCTTACCCGCCCGCCTACTCCGCGGACCAGATCGCGGGGTCCCAAAAATCATCGCCCCTGCCTGAGTATTCGGCGTCCGTGACAGGTTCTAGCCAAACGACATTACCGCCACCGCGGTCATTGGTGATTGCAAGGTGTGTCATTCGGTTTGTTGGGGAGGCTCCGTGCCAGTGCTGAATGTCTGGTCGGCAAAGAACGGATTCACCTTTAGCAATGGTCCTAATTGGCTGTCCCTTCTCTTGGTACAGTCCCTCACCAGCGATGATGATCAGCGTTTGTCCGGCGGGATGGCGATGCCAGTTGGTTCTTGCACCGGGTTCGAAGGTCACGCTCGCTACAGAATAATCGTTTGACTCCGCCTTTGGCACTAGCATGTTCACGTGCACTGTCCCGGTAAAATACTCCCGCGGAGCTGGGTCGCCGAGCGGAAATAGAGTATCCGGATCGGTGTCGTCGTTTCTTTCTGCCTTTGCCGCTGCGGTGCTCATTGGATCGAACGTTTCCAATATTCTCGGCCAAAGATCATTGAGCGAGTGTCCACTGGATTACGAACATGCGTGGCGACTCGCGCCAACCCGAAAAACCGTCATCGGAAACCTAGATCATTTGCGTCCAGCTGTCGCGGCGCGAAGGACCTCGGCGACGCTCCAGGCCTGCGCCGGAGCTCCTTTTGGATGATGCGGCGGATCTCCGTCGAATATCTCCGAGACCTGACCAACGCATGCCTGCGCCAAATGCTTACGGAATGGAGCGAGGGTCTCGGCAATACGGCGCTCGGCCTTCTTATCGTTTGAGTGAGTTTTGCGGTAGGCATCAATGAATGGGCCGATCAGCCACGCCCAGACCGTTCCCTGATGATAGGCGGAATCGCGTTCGGCAGGACCGCCCTCGTAACGGCCTCGATATGCAGGATCTCGCGGCGACAACGTGCGAAGCCCGAACGGGGTCAGTAATTCGGCCTCGACCTTCTCTACAACCTTTCTTGCTCGCGCCTGATCAAGCATCGAATGATGCAAACTCACCGCGAAGATCTGATTAGGCCGGATACTTGCATCGTTTTCGTAGTCATTGACGACGTCATACACGCACTGTTCATCGTCGTTCCAAAACAAGGCATTGAAAGAATCGCGAGCATTGGCGGCCATCAAACGGTATGTATCTACGCGATCAGAGAGGGCTTCGCCGTCTTGGCGGACAAGAGAGTCCGCGTTCCATTCCGCCATTATGCAAAGAGCGTTGTACCAAAGGGCCTGGATCTCGACCGGCTTCCCTATGCGGGACGTGACGACGTGACCATCGATCTTGGCGTCCATCCAGGTCAACTGCTGGCCCTCCTCGCCTGCATAGAGCAGGCCGTCGGTATCTACGTGAATACCGAACCGACTGCCGCGGACATGCCAATCGATAACGTCCGCGAGTTTTGGATAGAGTTCCTGCAGCAGATCGATGTCGTTTGTCGTCTCGAGATACGCGCGTATGGCCTCGAAATACCAAAGCGTGGCATCGACCGTGTTGTAGTCAGGCGTCTCGTGTTCGTCGGGAAAGCGGTTAGGCAGCATCCCCTCAGAAATGAATTTCGAGAATTCAAGCAAAATGCTCCTCGCGATGTCGGGTCGTCCGGTGGCGAGAGTCAGTCCGGGCAGCGCTATCATCGTGTCGCGGCCCCAATCAGAGAACCACGGATAACCGGCTATGACCGTTTTCCCTCGTCCGCGGCTGACGATGAATTGATCTGCGGCAAGGACCAACTGCTGATCGAACACGTTGGATGAGTTCGCGGCAGTTATTAGATCGTCTCGCCGTTGACCCTCGCGTCGTCTCGCATCTTCGATATTGGTCAGTTTGATTTTCGTCGACGCGGCTACATCAGCCGGGCTCGACAGGTCAAACGTAAGCGAGCAAGGCTGATAAAGATTCTCGCGATAGTCGAAACCGCGCTCCTGCTCGATCGAATATTCGAAATCTCTATACCAGTAGCCTGCCGGCTCGACTCGAGCCGCGTTGTGGTGAAGGTACATCGTCGGCCACGCAGGGTCCGGGTGAAAGGAAAGGCAATTCACGTCCTCACCGTAGGCCGTCTCGAAACCTTGCTCAACGGTGCGAAGGTGATGGTGGTCCCGGAATGCTAGAAAGGGCTTCAGTTCGAAGGAGATATCCGATCGTTCGGCTCTCATGATCTGCCACCTGCAAACGGTGGTGTTCTCGCCGTGGATCATGAAGAGCGACTTTTCGACGATCACTCCGTTGACCTCAAATGTCCAAACCGGCCATGGATCCAAGCGGAAAGCAGTTAGAAACTTGTAGCCCTCCGGCTGGATGGTACCGGGATATCGATTGGCAGAGAGCTCAAAACGGTCACCGCCGATCACCAAGGCTTCCTCAAATCGTGCGAGGAGTACTGCTCTTCCAAGCGGGGGACGTGTCGCAGCGGCCAGGAGTCCGTGGTATCGGCGGGTCGCGATCCCTGAAACAGTACCCATGGCGTAGCCGCCGATGCCGTTCGCCTCGAGCCACTCTGCAGAGGCGGACGTTTCAAGGTCAGTACATAATTCCCGATCAAGTTCGATCATCTAAAGAAGCTTCCGGCGGAGCCACGAAGCGCGCGAAGATGTCCTCATTCCCCACTTTGCTCGAGCAGCTTCGCGACCAACGCTGTCCAGCCCGTTTGATGGCTGGCGCCCAGGCCGGCGCCATTGTCGCCGTGAAAATACTCATAAAACAAAATGTGGTCGTTGAAGTTTGGGTCCGATCGAAACATCTCGTTGTCACCGTAGATGGGTCGTCGGCCCTGTTCATCCTGTAGAAATAAATGTGACATGCGGCGCGAAAGTTCCTGCGAAACTTCCCACAGGTTCATCATCACACCCGAACCTGTCGGGCACTCGACCTTAAGTTCATCCCCGTAGTAATAATGAAACTTCTGGAGCGATTCGATCATCAGGTAGTTACACGGGAACCAGACCGGTCCGCGCCAGTTTGAATTGCCCCCAAAAAGTCCTGTGGTCGATTCGCCCGGCTCGTAATCGACGCGATGCTCCTCACCGTCGACTTCTAGAACGTAAGGACAGCGCTCGTGAAACTTTGAAAGGGCGCGCAGACCGAAAGGCGACAAAAACTCATGCTCGTCAAGCATGATGCCGAGCACCTGTTCGAGCCGCTCGCGAAAGGCGATGGCTAGCAGGCGGCGTTCGCCAGCTCCCGCCGTACGGGCACAATTGATCTGAGCGGTCAGATCAGGCCGATTGTCGATGAACCACTGCATACGCCGCTTAAAGTCGGGGAGCGCCTCAAGAACCTCAGGTTCGATCGCAGCTACGGCGAACAGCGGGATCAGGCCGACCATCGACCGGATCTTGATCGGCGTCGAATACCCCATCTTCTCGATCAAAAGAACATCGTAATAAAAGCCATCCTGCTCATCCCACAATGAGACCTCAGCATCGCCGATGTTATTCATCGCGTCGGCGATATAAACGAAATGCTCAAAGAACTTACTCGCGACGTCCTCATAGGTATCGTCCTCTATCGATAATTCGAGCGCGATCGCCAGCATGTTAAGACAGTACATGGCCATCCAGCTCGTACCGTCCGACTGGATCAGTCGGCCGCCTGTCGGCAGCGGCTGCGATCGGTCAAAGATCCCGATGTTGTCGAGCCCGAGAAAGCCGCCTTCAAACACATTCTTCCCTTCGGCGTCTTTGCGATTGACCCACCATGTGAAATTGAGCAGGAGCTTTTGGAATACGCGCGCCAGGAACTTGCGATCCCCTTTTCCAGATGCTTTCCTTTCGATCTGGTAGACGCGCAAAGCCGCCCATGCGTGCACCGGCGGATTTACGTCGCCAAATGCCCACTCATAGGCGGGTATTTGCCCGTTGGGATGCATGTACCATTCCCTGAGCATGAGCAGTAGCTGCTCCTTTGCGAATTTTGGGTCGAGCATCGCAAGTGGAACAGTATGGAATGCGAGGTCCCACGCTGCGTACCATGGATATTCCCACTTGTCCGGCATTGAAATGACGTCAGAATTGTAGAGGTGTTTCCAGTGGCTGTTTCGCCCGGTTGATCGGGAAGCCGGCGGCTTCGGCATGGCAGGGTCGCCATCCAGCCATTCCTCGACCACGTAATGGTAGAACTGCTTTGATAAAAGAAGACCGGCAAAGGCCTGCCTCTGGATCCTTTTTGCGTCGGCCGAAAGTCCATCTGTAAAGCACGCGTAGAATTCATCCGCCTCTGCAATACGCTGTGCGAAAACATGATCGAGATCAGCAGTGTCAGGAGGATAAGTTTCACGGGAATTAGCAAGACTTAATGAGGGGCCATCGCAGGATGCAAACCTCATTCTGATAACCACTTCGGTCCCGGCCGCAATGTCAAGCTTGTAGTTGGCGGCTGCTTTCGTGCCGGACTGCCGCCGGTCGACAGATTTCTTTTCCCCATCGATTAGGTAACGATGAAATGCGTCCTTTACGTAGGGCGACTTATTTTCCGCACCGAACAGCCGCTCGTTATTTGTTTCGTTGTTCGTAAAAAGAAGCTCCGGCTGGCCATCAAATATCAACCGCCGGTCCCCGATCGCTTCATTTTTGATGAGCATGCCCCCCGGACCACCGGCCCGAATCTCGCCGCCGGACTCGCGCGCGCTCCACACCCATGTATTTCGAAACCACACGGTCGGTAGGACGTTGATCGATGCGGTTTCCTTGCCTCGATTCGCAATGGTGATCCTTATGCAAATGTCCTCGGGGTCGGCCTTGGCATATTCAACGAAAACGTCAAAATACTTGCCGTCGTCAAACACGCCGGTGTCGTAGATCTCGAACTCCGGGTCAGACTTGCTGCGCCGAAGATTTTCCTCAACCAGGCCCGTGTACGGAAACTCAGCTTGGGGGTATTTGTACAGGAACTTCATGTACGAGTGCGTCGGCGTGGAGTCGAGGTAATAATAGAGTTCCTTTACGTCTTCGCTATGATTGCCCTGGTTTCCAGTCAGCCCGAACAGTCGTTCTTTCAGGATGGCATCTCGGCCATTCCATAAGGCGACCGATAAACATAAGGTCTGTTCTTTGTCGCAAATGCCGGCGAGGCCGTCCTCATTCCAGCGATATGCACGGGACCGCGCGTGGTCGTGGGGGAAGTATTCCCAAGCCGAGCCATCAGCTGAATAATCTTCGCGCACCGTTCCCCATGCCCTCTCCGCCAAGTAGGGTCCCCAGCGTTTCCATTGGCGGACGCGTGCGTCGGACTCGGCGAGGCGCTTTTGCTCTGCGTTCATGCGTGTGTTGCAATATTATCCCATAACTATGGACATCAAGATCGGCGATACTTTCTCCACCCAACGTGAGGTTACCGATGAGCTGATCCGCCAATTTGCCGAATTGTCCGGCGACCGCAATCCTATACACCTCGATGAGGAGTTTGCGTCCAGGACGCGATTTGGCAGGCGGATAGCTCATGGAATGCTGAGCGGCGCTTTCATCTCTGCCGTGCTTGGCTATGAATTCAAGGAGCGGAAGATCGTCTATTTGTCGCAGTCGATGCGGTTTACCGCGCCGGCGTTCATCGGGGACACGATAATTTCAACCGCGACTGTTTCGAAGATCCGCGAGGACAAGGGTATCGTCACCCTCGAAACCACATGTACTAAGCAAACCGGCGAAACGACGCTGACCGGCGAGGCCGTTGTGATGATCCTCGAAACGCTGCCTTCGTGATATCCAAACCTAACTGTTAGAATCGCCCTTTCAGATGACGGCAGACAATCTCATCGGCTTTGACGCCATTCCGCAGACAATACCGCACTTTTGCTTTGAGGCGTTTACCCGGCATCAGAAGAACGATGCTCTCGGCGTAAAAGTCGATGGTACGTGGCAGCACATAAGCGGTAGCGATGCCGTGAAGCAGGTCAAAGAGATCGCGGCAGGCTTGTTATCGCTGGGCGTTAACCCGGGCGATCGACTAGCTATCATCTCTGAGAATCGCCCTGAATGGTCTCTTGTGGATCTTGCAGTGCTTAGCATTCGCGCCGTTTTGGTTCCGATCTATACCACGCAGGCCGTCGAGCAGATAAGGTTTATCCTTGAAAATTCCGGCGCCAGGATGCTTTTCATCTCGGGGAAAAAGCTCTGGCGTCATGCGGAGGAAGCGATCCGCAGCGTTGAGCAGCTCGAGAAACTGATATTTTTTGACGCTGACGGAGCGCCTTCGGATGGATCCCATGCTATATCGCTGAGCCAGATCGAAAGCTCCGGCACCGACCTTGCGACAGTAGATGAGTCACTATCAAAGATCGATCCTGGTGATCTCGCGACGATCATTTACACATCCGGGACGACCGGCGAGCCAAAGGGGGTAATGCTCACCCATCAAAATTTCGTATCGAACATAATATCGATCTCAAAAGGCCTTCCGATTCGATTCACTGACCGAAGTCTCTCCGTGCTGCCGCTATCGCATATCTTTGAGCGTACGGTCTTTTTCGTGCTGTGCAGCAATGGGGTATCGGTAAATTATTGCGGCTCGTTCGATCAACTGGCCTCGCAGCTCCTCGAAGCGAAACCGACCATTATGACCGCCGTTCCGCGCCTTTTCGAACAGGTCTATCACAAGATAGTAAAAAAGGGCCGCTCTGCCGGCGGATGGAAGACCAGGCTTTTCGACTGGTCGCTCGAGGTTGGTCAGGAATACTGGGACGCGAAGGAAAAACGTCAACCGGTTTCTGCCGTGCTTGCTGCTAAACATGCTTTGGCGAACAGACTCGTCTTTTCGAAATGGCGTGACGGGGTTGGGGGATGTATCAGGTTCTTCGTATCAGGCGGCGCTCCGCTCTCGCGTAAACTTAGCTACGCCTATTGGGCCGCCGGCATCCCCATCCTTCAGGGATATGGGATGACCGAGGCACCGATCGATTGTGCGAACCGGCCGGACGACAATAAGGTCGCGTCGATCGGCAGGCCCTTTGACGGCATCGAGATGAAGATCGGCGATCAGGACGAGGTACTGATCCGCGGGGGAAACGTCATGCAGGGCTATTACAATAATCCCGAAGCTACCGCGGCCGTTCTCGACGCGGAAGGTTACTATCACACGGGGGACGTCGGCTATGTCGACCATGACGGTCATTTTTACATCACCGATCGTCTAAAGGACCTGTTCAAGCTTTCCAACGGAAAATACGTCGCGCCGCTTCAGGTGGAAAGCCTGTTGAAACAAAGCCCGCTGATCTCACAAGCGGTGGTCGTAGGCTCGGGGCGAAAGCAGGTCGGCGCTCTCGTCGTTCCCGACTGGGAAGCTCTAAAAGATGCCGCGAAGCGAAACGGTGGTTTTTCAGAAGCTTCGCGAGACGAGCTTTGTTCGGATCCGATCATCGTCAAGCTGATCCAAAACGATGCCGTCGATCTAACACGTGAGTTGAGTGATTATGAGCGCGTTAAGCGCGTCTACCTTCTGCCGCGTGAATTCTCGATCGACAAAGGCGAAATGACGCCCACGCTTAAGATCAAGAGAAGCGTCATCGATGAAAAGTACCGTGATGAGATCGACGAGATCTGCGGCGGTTAGGCCGGGTCGGCCAGCATCTTACCCTTTTGTTGCAAAAGGCTGTTCAAGGAATCTGAATCCGTGTGGCGCTTTTTGAGCAAAGCCTCGGCCAATTCAAATAAAGGAGCCGGGATCATTGACGGCTCACTGACCTCGGCATCCATCTCGTCTTCACCAAAGCAGGAATAGAACTCAGTCTCGGCAGAACAAAATTCACACGCCGACAAATGGCGGAGGATACGCCGCTCCTCCGCCGCTGAGAAAGTGCCGTTCTGATATTCCATCAGCTCGTAGGAAGACGGGCAACTCTCATTTTTTGAGAAGTCGTTCGTTGTTGAAGAGAACATAATCGCGCTGCACGCACTTGGGGCGCGTCAATAGCTTTTGACTAGCTAACATCCTGCGTTTGCTACACCAAAAATAAATCTGTAATGCATAATTGGTTCCAAAACTTTACACAAGTAAAATCAAGATACCGCCGTAAAACCACAAATTTGAAACACTCAGTGTGCATCAGACCATTTGTTTTCAAGGGTTTACGTACACTGTATAAACAGTATACATTTGTGTAAAAACTTGTTGCTCAAAGGTGCCGGAACTTGCTACTATTTAAATGTGGACGGCGAGGCGATAACCTCTCTTCCACGTGATCAGATCGGCCGCGACGCTCAGCTGCCGGATCTTACCAAGCTCGTCTACCAATCAAAACTCGATCGCAGCCGGAGTTCGATCGCATCCTAGAGAGACTCCGCACCCACCAACCGAGAAGGCAATCTCGGTCCGGCGAAGCTATCTCTGCAGCGCCAATGCGTTCCGGCCCTCGGCGATCAGATTAGGACAAACTGACAACGGAAGACCGATTATGAACGAAGTCAAAACCAAAGAAAAACTCCCGCGCTCTATCCAGAATAAGCAGGTCAAGGTTGGCAAATGGAACGACAGTCTAAAGACCTCCGACGTTAACCAGATCTGGACCGAGCTTCATCGCATCGTTTCCTCCCACCCTTTAGTTAGAGCATCAAAGCGGGCCGGATTCCTCGTTGAGGAAGGGAAATATAACGCCTATACGGATCTGACGCAGGAGCTTTTCGTTGCACTTCTATCGAAGGACCGCTTCCAGCATTACATCGACACCGGGATGTCCGATCCCGAGATCGAGGCGGAGATCAGCCAGATCGAGCTGACGAATATGCTTACCGCCGAGCTGCGGAAGCGCTATCCCGAGTCGTATCGCCTTGCAAGGCGTGTATCGACGCTCATCCAATCGAGCAGCGCCTTCAAACGTTTTGACAATATCGGTAATCCCGACGCCCATAGGCGTCTGGCCGACCGGCTGTACGGGCTCAAAGAGTGGAAGGACAACAAGGTCCGACGCGACGTGCAGGAAATGGACGAACGCGTCAAGGTTGTCGCATTCTACGGCCGCGACACACGGATGGTCGGTTGCACAGGCGATGCACAGATCGTGATCAGTAATCCCGAGCTTGAAAAACTGATCATTAGGGTCTTCAAGGCGATCGATTCGCCGGTCGACGTGCGAAGCCTGCGTTCATTCGTGATGTCCCGGCTCCCGATCATGGATATTCACCTTGTTCCTGTCGGCAGCGGAACGGACAGCGACGATGATGACAGGATGCCATTCGAGTTCACCGACACCCGTGAGACGCCTGAAGAAGACCTTCTTCGCAATGAAGCTGAGGTTGCGGCGGCGGGCTTCGTCGACAACTTCCTCGTAACGCTGAATCGGTCCGTGCGCGGCAAAGCCAAGCAGTACGACCGGATGATCAACGTCCTGTGGCATTGCTACCTCATTTCGGACAGCGGTACGCAGCTTGAAGTTGCGGAAATGCTGGGCGTTTCGGACTCTCTAGTATCTGACTATCGTAAGCGGATCGAGGCCAATCTTCAGCAGCTCTCCTTCAACGGTGTCAACGAGGCCCGGCAGTTCGAAAAGGCCCTGAAACGAAAGGTCCGCGACATGATCACCATGGAGAAGGAAGGAGTTGCGGCCTGATCCAGCGTGACACCAGCATGAAAACCGCATGCCCATCGGGAACGAAAAGCGACGAGACCATCGATCGGTCAACCCTTTTTCCGCGAAGGGCCCGCGGGCCTCGCGCGACTTTGCGTCGGTAAAAGCTCCCGGCAAATCCGCCCCCAGCGAAGAACCAAAGAATCTCGTAAACGTAAGTTATACGAAAGCTGCGGACCCCGAGCCATCGGCTGAAACGCGCGTGGTCGAGCCATCGCCCACCCCGTCTTTCAAAAAGGCGCCGCTTTACGACAAGCCCAAATCAGCCTCGGCCGAGCTCAAGGAGAAGAAGAGGGCCAAACAGACGGAAGCTGATCACGAGATCCTCAAAAAGGACCGCTGGCTCGCGCGCAACGGGCACTTCCTGACCTTCGTCGGTCTGTATCTTTTCTCGATAATGGTCCTTTTCCGGCCATACGAGTTGATATCGTTCTTGGGTTTCCTGTCCGCGACTGCCTTCTATTTTGCTTTGGCGACGCTCATCATTTACGTCCCTAGCCAGCTCGCGACGGAAGCAAACCTGACCGTTCTCTCAACAGATGTGAAGGCGATCCTTGCTATGACGCTGATCGCGCTAGTTACGATCCCGATCGCAAAGGACCCCGCCCTCGCGTGGGAAACATTCAATGAGCCCTTCATAAAGGCGGTCATCATCTTTATTGTCCTCGTAAATGTCGTCCGCACGCGAAAGCGCCTCATGGCAATGCTTTGGCTCAGTCTCAGCATTGGCGTCTACCTTGGGTACACGGCACTCGATCTTTACATGCAGGGTAAGTTCAAGGTGGAAGATTACCGCGTCGGTGTCGACGTCGGAGGGATGTTCGGCAATCCCAACGACATGGCACTCCACTTCGTTATGATGACGCCGATCGTAGTCGCTCTTGGCATCGCGGCAAAGAGTAAATTCTGGCGGGTCATCTACTGGGCGATAGCGGCGCTCTTCGTCGGAGCGAACATGGTCACGTACTCACGTGCGGGCTTCCTCGGTCTTATCGCGACCGCGGCCGTTCTTGCTTGGAAGCTTGGCCGCAAATATCGCCTTAACGTCAGTATTGCCAGCATCGTCGTCGGAGGCGTCGCGATCGCCGCGGCACCTGGAAATTACGGTCTGCGAATGCTGTCGATCTTTATCCCCGGCCTCGATGCGGTTGGTTCGGCCGATCAGCGGCAGGAGCTTCTTAACCGCTCGCTCCTCGTAACGGCGAGGAATCCTTGGGGCATCGGCATTGGCTGCTTCCCTATCGTCGGTATCCATGATCACCAGACGCACAACGCGTTCACCCAGGTGTCGAGTGAATTAGGCGTCCTGGGACTCGCTGCGTATCTCATCTTCATGATCAGCCCGTTTCGCAAGCTGCGTGCGATCGAACGCACCCTGTTCGACGCGGAGAATCACAGCTGGTTCTACTACATGTCGATCGGCCTGCAGGCAAGCATCGTCGGGTATTGGGTCTCGAGCTTCTTCGCATCGGTCGCGTATAACTGGTTCATTTATTACCTGATCGCCTACGCGGTCGCGTTCCGCCGGATCTACCGCCTTGAAACAGGAGAACAATCAGCTCAAGCGCCTCGAGTTCCGAAACCCGAGCCCGCCCTTGCCATATGATCGGTACAGCGGAAGAAACAGCCTTTTGGATATGCCTGGTCCTGTTGGGCTATGTCTATGTCGGCTATCCGCTGATCGTTTTTGTGGTAAGCCTGCTCTTTCCAAAACCGATCCGCAAGGGTGACATCGAGCCAACGGTGACGATCCTCATCACTGCTTATAACGAAGAACTCGCCATTCGCTCAAAGCTCGAGAATACTCTTGCGATCGAATATCCTTCCGCAAAGCTCGAGATCCTCGTCGCATCCGACGGCTCTAACGACGGCACCGAGGCGATAGTCCAGGAATTCGCACCCCGGGGCATAAAGCTCTTCCGTCAGGAGGGCCGCGTCGGCAAGACCGTGACGCAGAATAACGCGGTCAAAGAGGCATCCGGCGAAATAATTCTCTTTTCAGATGCCACGACACATTATGATCGCGACGTCTTCAAATGGATCCTCCCGGCTTTCGCGGACGAAACGGTGGGATGTGTCGCCGGCCGCCTCGTTTATGTCGACGACGACAGCACGACCGTCGGCCGGGGAGCCCAGAGCTACTGGAGCTATGAGACGTTCCTGAAGCTCGCAGAAAGCCAGGCGTGTTCGCTGATCGGCGCGTCAGGTTGCCTTTATGCCGTGCGTCGCGAAGCTTACCGGCCGATGTACCCCGAGGCGTGCTCGGATTTCCTCATCTGCACGATGATCTACCGCCAGGGCATGCGAAGCGTTTTCGCACCCGACGCCGTCTGCTTCGAACACACAAATCGAAGCGCGTCTGACGAGCTTAAAATGCGCGTCCGCGTCATTTCCCAGACGTTCACCGACCTCTGGCGGAACCGCGACATGCTGAATCCGCTAAAGGCGGGCTTCTTCGCGATCGAACTAGTCTCGCACAAGCTCCTGAGATACGTCGTCCCGGTGATACTGTTTGCCTTGCTCGTGTCGACGATCTTCCTCGCACGCAACTCGATCTTTTTCACCACCATGGCCGCGGGGCAAAGCCTCTTTTATCTTTCGGCTTTTGCTGGCTTCCTTATGGAACGCTCGGGAAAGCGCCTAAGCTTGCTGGCGATGCCCCTCTATTTCGTGCTTGCGAATTTCGCATCGCTTCTCGGTTTTTACAAATTCATCCGCGGCGAACGCTACGCCGCCTGGGAGCCCATTCGCTCGAAGTAACCAGTGATGAACGACACGATTCAAAACCTGGAGAACGTGAACGTGCGTATCGGCCGTAACGTGCTGACGGGCACACCAAGGGTATCGATCGTCATCCCGGCATACAACTCTGCGGAGTTTATTGCGGAGACGCTCGACTCGGTACTCGCGCAGAAATTTCGCGAGTACGAGATCATAGTCGTGAATGACGGCTCGCCCGATACCGAGAAATTCGAGCGGGAGATCCGTACTCGTCTCGAAGAGATAATTTATATAAAGCAACGGAATGCCGGCGCCGGGCCGGCCCGCAACCTGGCGATTCGGCACGCACGCGCCGAACTCATCGCGTTTCTCGATGCGGACGACATTTGGCTGCCCGAATACCTCGCGAAGCAGTACGTCTATCTAAATCGCAACGAGTTAGACATGGTCTATTGCGACGCTACTCTCTTTGGCGACCGTTCAGCCTATCGCCGCACGTTCATGGAGACCGCCCCGTCGGACGGAGTGGCGGATTTTGACGCGATCCTCGACCTGAGATGCAACGTCATCACCTCGGGCACCGTCGCCCGCCGGGACCAGCTGATGGAGGCGGGCCTTTTCGAGTCTGAGCGCGTCCGCGCACACGACTTTCACCTTTGGCTGCGAATGGCGAAGTTGGGCGCGAAGATCGGCTATCAGAGGAATGTGCTCTTAAAGTACCGCGTTCATCCGGCGAGCCTTTCCGGGGACGCGATCAGCCGTCTCGAACGCGAGATAAGCGCATTTCAGCGCGTGGCCCGCACGATAGACCTTTCCAAAGCCCAGCAAGAACGCGTCGCAAAGCTCATCACGCGTCTCGAAGCCGATCTGGCCGTCGAGCAGGGTAAGACCCACCTTCTACGCGGCGAATACCCCGAGGCCGTCGTCGCCTTTCGCGTCGCGAACCGCTACCGCCGCTCTGTAAAGCTCGCGGCCGTCGTCCTCGCCGCACGCTTCGCCCCCGCCTCGCTCGTCAGGTATTTTCGGAAATACCGCTTCGAAGATCTGGCGCTGGTGAGGCACACGTTCTGAGTGAATCTGCGAAGGTGTTAAAGCTGCAAATTGAGGAGTTAAGAGTTAGCGTCGAGAATTCGCAGAGGGACATAAGGCCCTTGGACTGCCTTTGGTGGGCCGTTGTGAGTTCAGGACTCACTTTCTTTTTTGCCTCGCGTGAGCGGGATCACGTGTACGGCGGCGTCGCTGACCTCGCGGAGGAAGCGGTTGATGACGGAACCGCGGAGAAGTATCTGCCAGCGGGAACGAGCTGATTGGCCGAAGATGACGTGCGTGATCTCATGGTCGCGTGCGAACTTGAGCAGTTCGTCGGCGACATTCGTCCCTTTTAGTTCGATCACATTTGCTCCGAGGGTCTTCGCGAGCGTGATGTTCTCAAGGAGCGTGGCATGCGCCTTTGGGTCTATGCGGCCCGGTTCCTCCTCGGGTGTGCGGACATAGACCGCGTACCAGTCGCCGTATGCATGCCGGCCGACAATCCGCGCAGCTGTGCGAAGGAGCCTCGCCGCAGTCCCGCGGCTCGCCATGCAGACCATCACCTTTTCGGGAACGATCGCGGGCTCAAGGCCCTCACGCTCACGATATTCCTCGTCCTGCGTTGCCTGGTGCTGTGCCGCCTGCCGGAGTGAAAGCTCGCGAAGAGCGGCCAGATTCCCCTTACGAAAGAAATTGTTAAGGGCCTGTTCGATCTTTTCCGGAGCATAGATCTTCCCCTGTTTGAGTCGAGTGCGAAGCGTGTCGATGGAGACATCGACGTCGATCACTTCATCGGCGCGTTTAAAAAAACAATCGGGAACTGTTTCGCGTACATTCACGCCTGTTACCCGCGCCACGACATCGTTCAGCGAATCGATGTGTTGGATGTTTATGGCTGTTACCACCGAGATGCCGTTATCAAGCAGCTCGAGAACGTCTTGGTAACGCTTTTGATTTTTTGCGCCCTCGATATTGGTGTGCGCAAGCTCATCGACCACCACCACCGCCGGCTGGCGGGCTATGATCGCGGCCAGATCCATCTCCTCAAATGTATTCCCTTTATACAGGATGGTCGCAGGCGGAATGATCTCGAGATCGCCTATCTGTTCGGCTGTCTCCGCGCGGCCATGAGTTTCAACAACCCCAAGAACGACGTCGATTCCCTGCGCCTTCAGCTGGCGGGCGTCTTGCAGCATTCGATACGTTTTACCCACGCCTGCGGCGGCACCGATATAGATACGGAGTTTTGCACGCTCACTCTCCTCCAACATATGCAGCCAGCGCTCGGCTGTAATGCGGGTGTCGGTGTTGGGAATATCAGTCGCCTCTGTATCTACGAACATATGATCGTGAATCGAGAATAGCTAGGGCACGTGGTCTTGGCCGTCCAGTGCCAGGTTGAGCAAGAGTACGTTCACACGCCGCTCACCCAAAAAACCGAGTTGCCTCCCTTTGGTGAAGCGACTGACGAGGGCCCGTACGTCCGCCTCCCTCATTCCTCTCGCTTTCGCAACGGCTGCAACCTGAAAGTCAGCCGCTGCGGGCGATATTTCCGGATCCAGGCCCGAGGCGCTCGTTGTTACAAGGTCTGCCGGAACTGGTTTACCCGGGCTGTAAGCTTGCAGATTTTCAGCATCGGTCTTTATACGAGTGATCAGCTTATCGCTGGTCGGGCCGAGATTCGAACCGCCCGACGCAGTGGCATCATATCCCGCACCCGCCGCGCTCGGCCGGCCGTGAAAGTACTTGGGCGATGTGAAATTCTGTCCGATCAGCTCCGACCCGATAACCTTTCCGTCGCGTTTGATCAGTGATCCATTGGCCTGATATGAAAAGAACGTTTGCGCAACGCCCCATACAAAAAGCGGGTAAATGCCTCCGGCTAGTATCGTGAGAAGTACGAACATTATTAGTGATGTAATAATCTCTTTCATCGCGTTTTGAATTTCTTCATGCATGCCTGAAATCGTGGATCAGGCGAGCCCCACCGCCGTCACGATCAGGTCAATTATCTTTATTCCGATGAACGGGGCGATGACCCCGCCGAATCCGTAGATCAATAGATTTCGACGCAGCAGCGACGAGGCGGACATCGGCCTGTACTTGACTCCCCTCAATGCAAGCGGGATGAGCGCGATGATCACCAGCGCGTTAAATATCACCGCCGAAAGAATAGCCGACTGAGGTGTTCTCAGTCCCATGATGTTCAGTGAATTCAGTACAGGGAAAGTCGCCGAAAACATGGCCGGGATGATCGCGAAATATTTTGCGACGTCATTAGCGATAGAGAAAGTCGTCAAGGCCCCGCGGGTCATCAGTAGCTGCTTGCCGATCTCGACCACCTCTATAAGTTTCGTTGGGTTACTGTCGAGATCGACCATGTTGCCCGCTTCTTTGGCGGCCTGCGTGCCGGTATTCATCGCGACTCCGACATCAGCTTGGGCGAGAGCAGGCGCGTCATTCGTACCGTCGCCTGTCATCGCAACCAGCTTTCCCTCGGCCTGTTCCCGTTTGATAAGCGCCATTTTATCCTCGGGCTTTGCTTCTGCGAGAAAGTCGTCTACACCGGCTTCCCCGGCGATCGATGCGGCGGTCAACGGGTTGTCGCCCGTAATCATGATCGTCTTGATCCCCATTTGGCGCAGCTGGCTGAACCTTTCGCGAATGCCCTGCTTGACGATGTCCTTTAGGTAGATAACGCCAAGAGCCTTACTGCGATCGGCGACGACGAGCGGCGTACCGCCCGCGCGAGCTATGCTCTCAACGATCTCGATCAGCTCGGCGGGCGTTTGATAGCCGCTGCCAGCAAGATATTTCTCAACCGCATCGACCGCGCCTTTGCGGATCTCGCGCCCGTCCAGATCGACGCCCGACATCCTGGTCTGCGCGGTGAAGGGTACAAAGGCTGCGGTCTCAGCAAGATCGGCGATCTCCCGGCCGCGCAGACCGTATTTTTCCTTTGCAAGCACGACAATAGACCTCCCCTCGGGCGTTTCATCCGCTAGCGACGAAAGCTGCGCGGCATCGGCAAGCTGCTCAGACGTGACGCCCGGAAGGGGTATGAACTCCGACGCCTGCCGATTGCCAAGAGTGATAGTTCCCGTTTTATCAAGCAGCAGCGTATTTACGTCACCTGCCGCCTCAACTGCCCGCCCACTCATCGCGAGCACATTGTGCTGCACAAGCCTGTCCATTCCGGCGATGCCGATCGCCGACAGGAGCGCTCCTATCGTGGTGGGTATCAGACACACGAGAAGCGACACCAGCACGAACATCGACTGCGGCGCGCTAGAGTAGATCGCGAAGGGCTGGAGGGTCACGACAGCTAGTAGAAATACGATCGTTAGCCCTGCTAGTAGAATGTTGAGCGCGATCTCGTTGGGTGTTTTCTGCCGCGACGCACCCTCGACAAGGGCGATCATACGATCGAGGAAGGTTTCTCCGGGATTGGAAGTGATGCGAACCTTTATCCAATCGGACAGCACGCGGGTCCCTCCCGTCACAGCGGAGCGATCGCCGCCCGATTCGCGAATGACCGGAGCAGACTCGCCGGTTATGGCTGATTCGTCCACCGACGCGACGCCCTCAACGACTTCCCCGTCGCCGGGAATGAAATCACCGGCTTCAACAAGAACGATGTCACCGACGCGCAGCAGCGGCGCCCCGATCTCGGTTACGTCACTGCCGTTCTTTAGGAGCTTGGCGGTGGTTTCGGTTCGCGATCTTCTCAGGGCGTCGGCCTGCGCCTTACCGCGACCCTCAGCCATGGCTTCGGCAAAATTCGCGAACAGAACTGTGAACCACAACCACAGCGTGATCTGCAGCTCAAAACCGGTCACGACCGACGGCACAAACATATATGCGAGCATTCGTACGGTCAGAAATGCCGCGCCGATCTCAACGACGAACATCACCGGATTCTTCATCATTTTGACCGGACCAAGCTTCCTGAAGGCGTCGGCAGATGCCTGACGGATGATGTTCGGATCCCAAATGGAAATTTCCTTCTTCATGTCTTAAAAGGTTTGTCCCGCGTACATCTGGAAATGCTCCAATATCGGCGACAGACTGAGCACCGGGAAAAACGTCAGGGCTCCGACGATGAGGACGACGCTGACAAGCAGCGTACTGAAAAGCGGCGTGTTTACTGGAAAGGTACCGAGACTTGCGGGTACCACTTTCTTCCGCGCGAGATTACCCGCGATCGCCAGCATCGGGATGATCATCATGAATCGGCCGATGTGCATCGCAATGCCCATCGTCGTGTCGTACCAAAGTGTATTCGCATTGATACCGGCAAACGCCGAACCATTGTTACCGGTTGCGGATGTAAAGGCATAGAAGATCTCCGACAATCCGTGCGCCCCCTGATTGTTGAGCGACGTCAACCCGAAGTCAGGCGAGATCGACGTCACGGCCGCAAAGCCCAAAATGATCAGCGGGAAGATCAAAACGTAGAGCATCGCCATTTGCACGTCGTACGCCCCTATCTTTTTTCCAAGGTACTCCGGGGTGCGGCCCACCATCAGTCCCGCGATGAATACCGTTAGGACGACCATAACGAGCATTCCGTACATTCCGGCACCGACCCCGCCAAAGATGACCTCGCCAAGTGCGATATTCACCATCGGCACCATTCCCCCGATCGGCGTAAAGCTGTCGTGCATAGCGATGACCGCTCCGCACGAGGCATCCGTCGTGATGGTCGCGAAGAGAGCAGAGTTCGCGACGCCGAACCTGGTTTCCTTTCCCTCAAAGTTACCGCCGACCGCCGTTTGATCCACCGACGTGGGATAGAGCGGGTTGCCACGGGCCTCTGCCCAATAGGCAGTTGCAACACCCGCGATCAAGAGGAACATCATTGAGCCGTATACCGCCCATCCGTGGCCCGGCGATCTCGCCATGCGTCCGAGCATATAAGTAAAGCCCGCCGGAATGACAAGGATCAGCAGCATCTGCACAAAATTAGTGAGCGGCGTGGGGTTCTCAAAAGGATGCGCAGCATTCGCGTTAAAAAAGCCGCCTCCGTTAGTACCGAGCATCTTTATCGCGATCTGAGAGGCGACCGGGCCCTGAGCAATAGACTGGGTGTCGATATTTTGGTCTTCCTTTGCGGTACTTCCGTCGGCCTCTGTGACGACATTTCCGTCCGCATCCTTTTTGTCTACCTGGGTGACAAATGGATCGCTCAGTATCGCGGTGTCATACCCCCTAAAGTTCTGTACCATTCCCTGTGACACAAGAAAGATCGCGGCGACGAGAGATAGGGGCAAGAGAATGTAAAGGGTTCCGCGGACAAAATCGACCCAGAAGTTGCCAAGCTTGTCGGTCTCGGACCTGGTGATGCCGCGGATGAAGACCACCGCTAGAGCCATTCCTATTGCCGCCGACTTAAAATTCTGTACGGCGAGGCCGGCCATCTGCGTCAGATAGCTCATGGTCGATTCGCCCGCATACGACTGCCAGTTGGTATTTGTGACGAAGGAGATCGCAGTATTGAATGACAAATGCTCGCTTGGGCCGGCAAACCCCTGAGGGTTCAATGGCAGGTAAAACTGGAACCGCTGCAGCGCGTAGAGCGCGAGCGTCGACACGAGGCTGAAGACGAGCATCGATGCGCCATACTGCTTCCAGTTCATCTCCCAGTCAGGATCGATACGGCATACCCAGTAAAAGGCTCTCTCGATCGGCTTCAGGAAGAAGCTAAAAAATGTTTGATCCCCGGTGTAAACCCGCGTAATGTAAACACCCACTGGTTCTGCCATCAGCGTAAGCAAA
>JAFAOW010000161.1 GCA_019247455.1 Acidobacteriota bacterium
CGGATGAGCCATTCGATTCCGATCCAGAACATTTACTTCCTCCTTTGTTACGCGTGGAATAAATTGGACGAGGGTGAGACGATCGATGTCTCTGGTCTTGACTCGATCGAGTTGGCTGATCTATTCGCCTTGGTGCTCACAAATGGCATCCGTCATTTATTGCGACGCGGGCTCGATCGGGATTATTTGGCGTTTTCGGAAGAGACTCCACGTATCCGCGGCCGAATAAATTTTCCCGTGACAATAAAGCGCAATCTGCTCCCGCTTCGTCGCCCATTGTGTGAATTCGATGAGTTGAGTTACGACGTCCTGCACAATCGGATCCTCAAGACCACTATTAATAGGCTCCTGCGTTTGGAGAGCTTGGATCGACAGAACAAAGAGAGTCTATGGGAGACATCGAGGTGGCTGCGGGAGGTTAGCACTGTTCATCTGACCAGCCAGATCTTCCGCCGCGTTCAGCTGCATCGGAATAACAGCTTCTACCGATTCCTTCTAAATGTATGCGAGCTGATCCACGAGAGCTTGCTCGTGGACGAGACGACCGGCAAGACAAGGTTCCGAGACTTCCTACGGGACGAAGGCAAGATGCGAACTCTTTTCGAAGAATTCGTCCGCAACTTCTATCGAATTCGCCAGAATGAATTCACGGTGAGCTCGCGAAAACTCAAATGGAATATTGAATCGGATTCTCGAGATGTTTTCCAATACATTCCCGAGATGAGAACCGACATCTGTCTTGAGGCGGCTCATCGACAGATCGTGCTCGACTGCAAGTTTGCGAAGGAGATCTTTACTAGTTATTTCGGTAAAGAATCTCTGAAACCAGGCCACCTATACCAGCTCTACACATATCTCAAGCACGCGAAAGACCAGCTGAATTGGACGAGCCTCGAAGGAATTCTTCTCTATCCCGTTACGAGATATAGTGTTCAGATGAAATTCAAAGTTGATGGATTTCCATTCCAGATCCGAACGATCGATCTGAATCAAAACTGGAAGCAGATCGAAAGGGACCTCCTTCAGATCATCGCTTAGGCTATAGCAGTCGGACCGCGAGAACCGCAGCGACTCCACATAGCGGGTATTGACAGAAACGGCGACCCGGAGTAGTCTTACCGGTCGCCCCTCCCATTCAAATCTCTTCCCCCTGTTGTGCTGGGGCGCCAAATCCCTCAAGAATAAGCCAAAGAACCTCAGTCTTTATCTGTGGATAACTACCGATCGAAGGCGCTCCTATATTGGCTCTTAATCGGCCGTATTGATGCGGCTATTCTTACGGAGAGCACCCGATATAAATTCCCTATGGCCACAATTGAGATCCGACAACCTAACACAGCATTGCTCCGTGCTCGTCGCCGACGAGGGTTTGAGCGTAAGCAGGTATCAAGACTACTAGGGCATAAAGGGCCGCAGACATTGGCTCAGTACGAACGCGGGCAGCGATTACCGTCGCTTCAGAATGCAATAGGATTGTCGCTCATATACGGCTGCCACCTCGAAGATCTATTTCCAGAAAAATATAGGTTCGCCCGTGCGAACCTCACCGAAAGAACCAGCCGAATTAAGCCGATGCTACTAAACCAAATTCCGGCGTTGCTAAGGAGCATCAACAGATGCAGTTACGAAGATGTTCTGGATGATCCGCATAGAGCGGAAACAAATCGCGCCGAAATTCGTGACCACGTGACGCGCTTAGCCAAAGCTCTCGCCCAACTCTAAGCAATAAATCATGACTACAAAATCTCCGAACCTTATATCTATAGGCATCAATCGACAACGCGTCGGGATCGCGGTTTTTGCTAATGGAGAGCTTGAATACGTCACCGGCCGGCCTTTGCCAGCGGTGACGTCCAACTCCGGCCGATGGCGGCTCATGACTGAGATTCTGCAGCTGGCGCATCATCACCAGCTCGGCATCGTCGCGATGCAGCGCCTAACGGTCCAACAGCGGCATTCTCGTGCCGTCAGTCGGGTCTACAAAGGCATTCAAACACGAGCTATCCGCAGCGGTCTAACTGTCGTGATCGAGAGTTCGTTCGGTACGAAGAAAAATGAAGCCACAAGCGCCGAAACGCTGGCGAGCATATATCCCGAGCTTCGCCGGTACCTGGGAGGTACAGCTTGGCAACGCCGTTACTACAAACATATCTTCAGAGCGGTTTCCGCCGGTGGCGCATGGCTGCGCGCGACTAATGACGAAAGGGTGTCGGATGAACCATAAAGCGACTGAGACTGGCGAAAACCCAATCGCAGGGGAGAGTGAGGCGGAACAGAACCTTGAACGATATATTGCACTGGTTTGGCGAATATATTCGCGTCGTTCCGCAAGGCCTATTGACAGAAATTCGCCGGACGGCTAAGTTGAAGAGGCCCACCTCCGACATTTTAAGAAACAACTTATGTCCCACGGATATTTCTCCTATATTCGTGTATCGACGCAGCGTCAAGGCCAAAACGGCACGTCCCTGATCGAACAGACAGCCGCTATCGATCGATACGCTAATACCTGGAATCTGCTGATCATAAAACGATTCGAGGAACGAGAGACCGCTGCCAAATCTGGCCGGCGGATCTTCTTGGAAATGGTGAAAGCCCTGAAGGCTGGAGAAGCACGCGGCGTCATAATCCACAAGATCGATCGTAGTGCCCGAAACCTTCGAGATTGGGCTGAGCTCGGCTCACTGATCGATCTGGGTATCGAGATCCATTTTGTAAATGAAAATATCGATCTCTCTTCAAGAGGCGGGCGCCTTTCGGCCGATATTCAGGCGGTCGTGGCTTCGGACTACGTCCGGAATCTGCGCGAAGAAACGATCAAAGGCCTCCGCGGAAGGATCAAGCAGGGCTTCTATCCTATGCCTGCACCCTTGGGTTATGAGGATGCGGGCGCCGCGAAGGCGAAGACCATCGATCCTGTAAGAGGGCCTCTGATGCGGAGAGCGTTCGAACTATACGCGAGCGGTGGACATAGTCTAGTTTCGCTCGCTGCCGAAATGTTTCGGCTCGGCTTAAGGAATAGGAATGGGAACAAACTCTCAAAGAACGCATTACACGTCTGTCTTAGAAACCCGTTCTATATCGGGCTGATAAAAGTGCGATCTCTTTCCGAGCCTTACGTGGGTCAACATAAACCGATCGTCTCCAAACATCTGTTCGGCTTGGTGCAACTCGCACTTTCGGGTAAGAGAATCACGCGTCGCGTCAATCACTTCTTCATCTTTCGGCGGCTAATCCGCTGTGGTAGTTGCAAGAACTTGCTGGTCGCCGAGCGCCAGAAGGGACACGTCTATTACCGTTGTCATACGCCGGGATGTCTTCAATGCCCTGTCAAAGAAGGCCAAGTCCTAGACGTCGTGACGGACGCTCTGAAAAAGATGCAGTTCGGTGATCAAGAACTTAAGGACGTCAAAGATAAGGCTTCAAACCTGGTCGAGGAACAGCCAAAAATCAAGGCCGCGAAAGAGGAGGCTATAAGAAGTAAACGCCAGTTGATAGAAAATCGCTTGGACCGTCTTACCGACGCATACCTCGACGCCGCTTTGGACCGAGAGAGTTACGACAGAAAACGAACTTTGCTGATCAGCGAGCGGGCAGACCTAGAACAGGAATCCCTGCATTTGAACACATCATCTGCGGACATACCGGAGTTGCTCAATAAATTCCTCGAACTTACAAACTCGGCTTATTTAAGCTTCAAACGCGGAAGTGTTGAAGAAAGACGGGAATTGGTCGAAATCGTGTTCTCGAACATCACCGTGGACGACAGAACCCTGATAATTAAGCTGAATCCTCCCTTTCAGCTGGCCCACGATGACTACAGCGGCCCGAATGGTGCACCGTCTCGGGATAGCCGTCGAACCAATTCCGCTTGGATAAGCCAATTGATCGATTTCTTCCATACGGGAGGGACTGTAAGGGAACGAGCCGACGCACATTCTGCGGCGGACCTCAAAAAAGAAAAAGACCGGCCTATCGCACTCGCCTCATAGCTGCCCGCCGAGAATCTTCAAGGCCCGCTTCCGCACGTCGCGTTCATTCGGGTTTCGTTCACTCGATCCGCAGACGCATTTCCTTTCTGAAACGCAGAGATCGTCTGCCTTGAAATCATCAGATCCGCTGCATTCCGCCTTGATAACGAGGCTTTTTGTCTCTTTAGGAAGGGTCCAAATAAATACTCTTAAAACAGTTAATAAAACCGTTCCTCTGCAGGCCATCTGTGGACAAGTCTGGCTCTTCGCCGCCGTAATATTGTCCCTTCCGGGCTATGCAATCTCTTCCTATGATTCAAGCAGCAGAACATTAATTACAACGACAATGTCACAACACATCAAATCCATTCTCCCCACCAACGCTCTCGTTAGACCGCGGCAACGAGACTGGTGGGGATTCGTCTGGAGAGGCCTAGTCGTATCGCGGAGTG
>JAFAOW010000191.1 GCA_019247455.1 Acidobacteriota bacterium
GGCTGGCACAACGTGGATGTCTACCGAGTGTCATATGACGACATTGATGTTCTGATCGATCGGACGATCGCCGGAAACATCGATATACGTGTATGGCGATACGGACAACTTGAAGGACAGCCATATGCCGTTCTTTCGTTCTCGCTTGAGGACTACGTCTGCGGCAACTGCGGCGGGTCCGAACTCGGAAGCGCGGAATGTACGAGATGCGATCTCTGCATCCTCTGCTGCCCTCATGAGGACGAGCGGAATGGGTCGGGACCTTATCACGTCGTTCGTGAGCTCGATACCGGAAAGCTTCTCGTCTGCTCACTCAAACGAGCACTGGCCGAGATAAACCGCGATCGATCGAGAACTTGGTCCAACTACACCGCTCACGATTGGGAAGGCGGATGGCAGGAGTACGTAGAAGGAAATGAGTATGAGCTTCTTTCACCCGCGGCCGGTTTCAGGGACCGAGACGAGGCTGCCAGTTTCTGCGCCGAGATCAAGGCCAGCTCGAACAACGGCGTTGAGCTGACGCAGGTCTACGATTCGCTCGCTACGGCCATTGATGCCGTTTGCGATCCTGACACCAGAGGGGCTATCGCCAGCGAGTACCGGCGCCAGGTAGTACTCCGCTCCGAATCCGCCAACACAGCGGCATCGGATTGTATACTCAAGGCGAAGGAAGTGTATCGCGGCATTGACGCCGACCTTAACTGACAGCCTTCCAAGTTAATTTCACACTCACCTAGTCAGGCCTTAGCCGTCTACCGCGGACCTTCGCGGCGGCATACGTGCGCCTGCTGGTTTCCACCCAGTAACTCCCGCTTTCCGTCAACACAGCCTTTCAGAACAACAGCACAGGAGGAATGAAAATGACAGCAAAGGAAGAAACACGTACCGCAGGTATTGCCGAGGTCACCGCAGAAGTGACGACGACTCCGGTCTCGGCGAACGGCCATAAGCCAGAGTCGAAACAGCCGGACTTCAAACTGGTCGCACTGCGCGATCTCGCTCCATCGAAGACAAACCCGCGGCGACGGATCGACGACAACTCGATCAACTCGCTTGCGGAGAGTATTGCTACCCAAGGAATTCTCGAACCCCTTATCGTCCGCAAGAACGGCAAGGGATTCGAGATCGTCTGCGGCGAGCGGCGTTATCGAGCGGCGAAGGTCGCGAAATTGGCCGAGGTGCCTTGTCTTGTCCGGGATCTTTCGGACGAGCAGGTCCTCGACATCCAGATACACGAGAATCTTCACCGTGAGGACGTCCATCCGATGGACGAGGCTTACGGATACCAGTTCCTTCAGGAGAAGCTCGGCTGCGATACGAAGGAGCTAGCTCTCCGGGTTGGAAAACCCGAGGGCTACGTTCTCAACCGTCTCAAACTGAACCAGCTGATCAAAGAGGCCCAGAAAGACCTCGATGATGAGCTGCTTCCGTTGAGCTACGCCCTTGAGATCGCCAAGTACACGCCTGATATTCAGGCCGTGGTGTACGCGGAGGCCTACCGCAAGGAAGGCAAGTACCAGGGTGATCGATACGTTACGGTTCCCCTAAAGGGTCAGATGGTCCCGTGGAGATCGTTCATCGAGTGGATAAATACAAATGTCCACCACCTGCTCTCCAAAGCACCGTTCGATACAAACGCTGAAGATCTCCGCTCCGACGGTCTCACTTGTATCAAGTGTGCCGAAAGGACCGGAGCCCAGGTGAGCCTCTTCGAGCCGACACAGATCGGCAAGAAGGACGCTTGTCTCAACCCCGGCTGCTATGTCGAAAAATCCCACAAGCATGTCGAAGTAACGCGGGTGAAGCTCGCCGAACTTCGCGGCGTGGATGTCTCGGAAGTGCCGCTCGTGAGGAGTTGGTGCTACACCGACGGCAGGGACTACCTGGGTACGGAGTCAGCCGTTGTCATCAGCGGTGCAAAACGAGGCGGAGGCGCCATGGAATGCAAGAAGATGATCAGCGTCATCGACCTCGAAGCCGACAACTATGGGCGCACCGTCCAGGTCTGTCTGAAGGCCAGTGGGTGCAAGACCCACTGGCCTGAGCCAAAGGCAGGAGGCGCGGACAAGTCCGGCGCTAGAAAGACCACCGAAGAGGAATCGACCGAGCGTCTCGAAGCTCATCGCGCACGTCGCGAGGAGATCTGGAACGCGAAGATTGCTGAAGCCGTCCGCGTGCGGGTGTTCAAACTCGCGGCGGAGAGGTTCGAGAAGAAGTTCCGCATCACCGATGTCGGGACCGATCTTTTGCCTCAGTTAACAGCCCGTTTCTGGCGAATGACGGCGTCAGGCGACAACAACAATCTGAACGTGGTCAAACGCCTCATCGGCGAGTGGGAAAGCGAGGCCGATATCAAACGTGGTATCGATCTCGCCAATACCTTGAGCCTGGTCGAGGTATTCAAGAAGCTCGATCGGGGATTTCAGTACCGGATCATCTTTCTCTTGATCCACTGCAATAAAGGAGCGATCGGCTACGGCAATAACTACGCTTCCCAAAAGGAAGTGAAAGAGCTTCCCGTTGAATTCGGGGTCGACTATCCGCTCATCGATGCCGAGGTCAGGCTCGAGTTCTCAGCCAAGAAGTACAACGAGATCCACAAGGCGTATCTAGATGCCGTAACGGCAAAGCAGAGGGACGCCAAGATGCCTCGCCTGTTCTCTGAGAAATGGCAACCGGGAGACTGATCGTTCTTCGTTCGGCAGTCCCCATTCCTGCTCCCACACTCACACTTCAATTCAATCCAACACCAAAACATAAACATTTCGCAGGGCTAATAGCGCCTGGCGATCAACAGTCAGTTCAACAACTACAGGAGGAATAAATGGAAACTCAACAAGCTACATTGGTAGCTCATTGCGGTGCCCGAAAGGTCACGCGCGAGGAGCTCATCACGATACCGATGCCAGAGAGCACTCGGACGCACCAACCGCTGTCTCATTTCGAGATAGTGGAGGTGCTCGAAGAGGCTCTCTCATTCAGGCATCTGTCGGTCGTCAGGGACGAATATGCAGTCTCAGCCGACGGGATGAAGATGTTCGGCGTTATGGATCTGGATGCGGCATTCGATGATGGCCGATTTTCTATCGGTATTCGCAACTCGAATGACAAATCCATGAGGCTTGCCTTAACGGCGGGGTACCGTGTGTTTGTCTGCGACAACATGGCATTCTCGGGAGACTTTTCGCCGTTGCTTCACAAGCATACGTCGAATCTGAATCTCACGGACACAATTGCCGTCGCGGTCGATCGCATCTACCGAGGTCTCGACACACTGGCAAATCAGATTAGGAAAATGCGCGAGTATGGCCTCACCGACGACGACGCTAGACTTATCATCTATCGGGCGTTTGTCGACCGGGTGCTAAAAGGCGTTCCGCGCCAGCTGATGCCGATGGTCCACGCGAACTACTTCGATCCCACCCACGAGGATTTTCAGTCGCGCAACCTGTGGTCGCTATCGAATGCATTCACCTCTGCGTTTAAAACACTCGGACCGATGAAACAGTTCGAAGCAACGGCGAAACTCGGCCTCTACATGTCCGAAATAAAAGGAGACGAGGTTCGTATTACCGAAGAGCGCCGGTTGGTTGACTGCAGAACCGGAAAGTTCCGTCTAATCAAGGGAGAGGACGGCGAATTAAAGGAGGAAAGGATTCAAGACGCATCCGAGTACTGCGATACCGATCATTTAGATTCGGTGGTCGATGAGGACTTGGCGAAAGCTGCGGCCTGACCAAAACTCAAGGAAGTGTGAAAAACATGCTTCCTTTTTTTCTTCGACGAATAGTACCGAAATCCCGTGAGCGGCCCGGCTAGCCGAGGATGAGGGTACGACAAAGGGGTTGAGCTTATCCTGGAGCGATAAATGAATGCGAAGTTCAGTTGCGATTGTCATCGGTGCCATGGTTGACTAGAATACCCCGGATCTTGTGACATCGACCTCTACGTCGCAATTCCGCAGCCTGATGATGATCGAGCTCGGCACAGACGCCGCAAAGCTCGTCTCCGTCCTCAACTACGACGGCATGCCGATCACGGCGGACAATGTCTTCAGGCAGATAGAAGGAAGACGGAAAAGGGAAATTTAGTTGGCTACGCCCGCCCGTGAAATGTGGGTGCTGCATTCAATCATGACCGAACAAGAAATGCAGTGGTTTGACGCGCTATCGAAGGATCGGATGGAGAGCGCCGACACGTTAGAAAAGCCATCCATGCGCGGCGTTCAGCGCAGCGTCGTGGATAAGTATTCCGACCAAGCACATTTCATCTACGAGCTTCTGCAAAACGCAGACGATGTCAAGGCAACCTCAGCCCGCTTCCGTCTCGAAAAAGACGGACTTTTCTTCACACACAATGGTTCCATCCCATTCGCTGTATCCAATCCGGAAAATGAATCGGCGGACACAAATAGCGGTGTTTTGGGGCACATCAATTCCATCACGTCTATCGCCAATTCAAACAAGACGGAGGCTTCCATCGGCAAGTTCGGCGTCGGGTTCAAGGCGGTTTTTCAGTATACGCAGACGCCTCACATTTACGACCCCAAAATCTGGTTCAAGATCGAACGCTTCATCGTGCCGCGCAGGCTAGATGTCGACCTTGATTCACGGAAACCTTCAGAAACCGCGTTCTTCTTTCCGTTTGATCACAAAGGAAAACAGCCCCAAGAGTGCCATGACGAAATTCTAGAGAAACTAAAAGCTCTGGAGTTTCCGGTCCTATTCCTTACCGATTTGAAATCCGTATCCTTTGAGGCGGAGGAAGTCACCGGTAAATACAGCAAGAAAGTCACGCGAGAACTTGTGCACGGCGCCATAACGGTTAAATGGCTCACGCTGGCATTGGAATTAAATGGCGGACGAACTGCGCACCGATTGCTGGTGTTCACCCTGAACAGCACGAGTGGGCATCCGTGCTCCATCGGATATGCCTTAAGCAAGGATGGAAAGCTTGACCCCATTGACCGACCGGCCTTCTGTTTCTTCCCGACCAAAGAAGTGACAAATTTGAACTTCATCGTTCACGCGCCGTTTCTTCTCACTGATAGCCGCGAAGGGATAAAGGCCGGGGAGGTGCACAACCGTGAGTTGGTTCAACAGTTGGGGCAACTTGCCGCAGACAGCTTGCCGATCCTCCGGGACCAAGGACTGATCAACGACAGCATCTTAGACATTATTCCCTACGACGAAGCAAGATTCAGCAGTCTGGACGACAGGCACAAGATTTCGTTCAAACCGTTCTTTACCGCCATCAAGGACAAACTCCAGATCGACACCCTTTTACCGGCCGCAAATGGAGAGTGTTCATCAAAGAGCCAATCTTATTGGGCATCCGATTCCGAACTGGTTGAATTGTTCTCTGACAAACAGCTAGCCCAGCTGACGGGAACAGCGAACGCACGCTGGGTTTTTCGGAGTCTCGGAAAGAAGAATACCGAGAAGAATCCGATACTGGCGAATTATATCGATGGGGGCGATGCTCGCGAGT